>NZ_MOWQ01000056.1:0-5813 GCF_002095565.1 Leuconostoc sp. BM2
AGCAGGAAATGCGTAAATGGTATTCAGCGGTATTAAATGATCAGACCTTTAAAGAAGACTATCCAGATGAATATACATTATTGAATAATGTGCGTTTTGTGACACTTGATGTTTCTGATAAAACAAACTATGGTGTTTTAGATCCTTTCATTGTGATTGATGTGAGTGGTACAGCAGGACAAACGCAATCTAACCAGGAAAATTTGAAAGCAACTGTGACAGAAATTTTTAAACAAATTTACCGTGATTATGGTTCCTTAATTCGTGAAACAGAATTAGATCTAGCCATTGATAAAATTATTCAAAAGCGACAAGCTGGTGAAACGGTTGGTATGTTAGATGTCATTGAAGAATTAGCCCAGAATGAAGATGATGATGTGAAACATTTAGCCAAGTTTTTATCAGGTAAAGTTACTCGTAGCTCATTATCTCTAGTATTTTCACATGGTGAAAGTGAGGGCTTGAAGTTAAAAAATCGGATTACTATTCTTGAAACAGCAGGATTGACACTGCCACAACATGACAAATCGACACATGATTACACCGAATTTGAGGTGGCAAGCATGATTGTAATGACGGTGTTAGGGGTCTTTAGTCGGACGTTTGCAACACGGGATTATGATGAAAAAACGGTTGAAATATTTGATGAAGCATGGACGTTTACAACGTCTGATATTGGTAGTCGTATTTTTAATGAAATGGCACGTATTGGACGTTCTGCCAATAACTTGTTAATTCCAGTGACACAATCAGTTCATGATGTTAAAAGTGATAATTTTGGCGTTTTATTTGCCTTTGATGAGGATAAGGAACAGCCAGATATTTTACAACATGTTGGTTTGCCAGTTAATGATGACAACATCAAAGAATTAGGCAATATGGTCATGGGACAGTGTTTCATGAAAGATATTTATGGACGAGTTGAAAAGATAACGGTTGATGAGCCATTGGTTGCTATGCAACGTGCCTATCAGACAGTTAAAGCTGGTGACACGGCACAAGCTGAAAAAGCTTATCGCTAGTTGACAAAATCTTTTTATAAACATATACTATATATACGGTATATTCCATATATCCCGTAAGGAGGTATCAAAATGATGAAAGTTAAAGCGCGAGAAGTTGGACATTCGACTGTTGTGTCTGTTCCTAAAAGCTTTGGAATTGAAACTGGTAAAGAATATACAGTTGCCATTGATAATTTAGGGACAATCACATTTGAACCAATTGATGTTAATCCATTTGCGCAAATGGCAACTGGTGAATTATATCAAGATAATAAAGATATTTTGGTAGATGACTATGCAAAGGGATTAGAAAATGTTGAGTATTAAACAGGGGTCTATTGCGTTTATAGACGCTGAACCACATGCGGGTAAAGAGTATGGGGGACATGACACGACAACAGGTAATATTAGGCGTCCTGTGATTGTGATTAGTGGGAATGACTTTAACCGTGTTTCTGGTAGTTTTGTGATGGTTTTCCCGATAACTTCACAGGATAAAAGCAGAAATCCACTGGCTTTTCCAATTCTGACAAATGTGCAAGAAGGTGGAATAAAGGGCTATATCATGGCAACTCAGATTTTGGGTTATGATTTTGAAGCTCGTCATGGGGAAGTTGTCGGTGAGCTCGATCCAGGAACAACTAGAAAGTTAGCAAAAATTGCGCAAGCGATGTTTAAATGATTTACTTTAAAAAGTAGCGTGTATGTTAAAAGAGAACAGTCGATAGTTAAGTTAAGTGGTGGCTATTCTTTCAACAGAAAAGAGGTGGTGCTTATGGTGTAAAACCTATAAACACGAACTCTAGGAAAGGAAAAGCCTGGTGTCTGTTTCAGACGCTTTACAGCTCATGTTTATGTTTGGCACTTTTATAGTTGCCTTACTAGCATTGGTTGTTGAGTTGATTAAAAGTCAACAAAAAAAGTAACCACTTCAACTTTTGACCGAGTTGCGGTTACTTAAAAAATAAATAATCGGAATAGTCACTGCTTAGCAGGCTATTGATGTTAAAGGGAGTAGTTCGAGCTACTTCCTTTTTCTATATCCAATTATAACATGATGATTGAAATGATGAAAGGAAAACACATGCAAATCAAATTTTGTCGGAAGCTGATTATTTTGGCTTCTTTTTTGTTTGTTTTAGGCTTTGCACAAACGCAAGTGTCCGCAGATGATAGCAGTAGTTCAAGTAGCACGTTAGTTAATCAAGATACACTTAATGCAATTGATGACGCTTCAAAACAAGCTGATAAAGCGGTAGATGAGGTTACAAGTGACGCAGAAAAGAAGTCAGGCGATACGAGTACCACTGATACCTCATTTAAAGCCAGTGACGCGCAAGACATCAAGAAGTTGAATGACTCACTATTTTCATGGCAATCCTATTCAGAAAAAATTGGTGTCACAGACTTAGCCAATAATACGGGTATGGGCTTAGCCAAGTTCTTTTGGTATTTGAATACTTTGATTTATCAAATCAATGATGAGTTATTAAGTGCTTTATCAAATGACGGCAATTTATCAAAAGCCTTTACACAAGCCCAGAACGCTGTTTCAGGTAAAGTAAAATCTATTTTTGATCAAGGCAAGTTGTTGTTTGGTGGATTAGCTATTATTGTCTTAGCAATTACGGGGTTCATGCACTTTGCTAGTGGGCGTACGTCATCAGCGGTTCGCATGGTGGTTAATTTTGTTGGTATTTTATTAGTCGCAACGCTTTGGTATGGCAATGGTAATGAGTTATTTAATCAAATCAATGAAGCCAGTGACGCAGGACAAGCGCAAATGTTAAAAGTCATTGGCAATAGTAATGATAATGTTAAACCAGGAGACACGTTAAGAGTGGGGTATTTTGAGCGATCCATTGAACGCCCTTATTTCTTGATGAATTATGGGCAAGCCACGGCTGACGCAGTTTCAAAGAAAGGATATTCTCCATACCAACTCATATCAACGAATGCACAAAGAGATGATGAAAAAGTTCAGACACAAGTAACACAACTAAAAAAGAAATTTCCCACAATGGGAAAAAATAACTCATTTAACAAGGCAGGTATGAGCTTAGTAGCCATAGTGGTATCAATTGTGAATGCTATTCCTTATGACGCAGTAGCTTTGTTTAATATCTTTGTTATGGTCATTGAATTGGCTTTGTATCTTTTGTCTCCGTTTGTTTTGGTTATGGCGCTATTTCCACAATTTGCCCGTAACGGCTATAAAATTGTTGGCGCAACGATTATGTGGGGTATTGCTAAAATTGGGGCTGGTTTCTTAATTGTTTTGGTCGGGGCTTTGCAGACGTTCACTGATAGTTTTATCCCAGCGACTAATTTCGGCTCATACGCAGTTAACGCATTCCTATTCTTTTTCTTAGTCTTTATCGTCTATAAGTATCGTGGTAAGCTATTTGAATTTGTTGGGGTTAGTTACTCACGAATTGAGGGACAAATGCCACAAGCCATGCGCTTATCTAATCTACGTGAAAAGGGGCGGAGTATTAAGCAGTCTAGCGTTGGTCAAAAAATAAGTCAAATGGGACCAATGCAACGTATATCACAAAGGCGTGATGTACGTGATGAGATGAAAACCAAACAGGCAGAGGAAAAACGACAACAAAATCTTTCTCGTGTGCGTGATCAGTTGTTAGGCAAAGAGCAGGCAAAAACACAAAAGTTGTCAGATAAGAATAAAAAACCATTGACGGTTGATGAATTTAAAAAGCCAATGGATTCTAAAAAGTCTGATGATCCAAAGCAGGCGAAGATTGAAAAAGACGGTGTTCATTTACCAAAATCAAACTTTGAAGCCAAACAACCTAATAGTCGGGTCAATAATCCAAAAAGTAAGGATAATGGTTCAGATAGTCAACAGGAAGTGGCTAAAAAGCGTGAAGCAATTAAGCGTCAATTATATGGTGATCAAGCGACACAATCACAACCTAAGACACTTCATAAAGTGCCTGATAATCATAATAACTTTGAGCAATCAAAGACACCAAAACGTCAAGAAATCGCTAATGATCAGAAAAAAACAGTTAATCGTGACAAAATAGCTCGTGAATTATTAGCCGAACGTGATAAGCAAAAGGAACAAAAACAAAAGTTACGTGACGAAAAGGGTAGTCAGTTAAAAAATAAATTTGGAAAGGATAACTCGTGAAAAAAATGAACTTAATAATCGCTACAATCGTTGTGGCAGTAGTAACTACGGCGTTTTTACGGTATAATAATAAGTATCATGATACACCAAATGATCGCTTAAAAACGGTGTTTCATCAAACCCTGGGTAAGCATAAAACCGTGATCGTTTTTCATAAAAAGGGGTGTTCAACCTGTGAGAAGTTGACGGGTGATGTCAATAAATTACAAAAAATGCGTGATCAAAATAATCAGGCAACCATTGTCGTTGATTACATGAATTTAGTGACACGACAATATTTTGAACAGTATCATGTTCAAGTGGCACCAACTGTCTTAGTAGTCCAAAAAGGGGCAGTCATCAAACGTATTGTGAAGCCAACACATGAACGAATGGCACAAATTGCGAGAGAATAAATCAATTGATTGGAGAGTTATGAATAAAAAATCAGCGTTGACATTGGGATCTATTGGAGGCGTGTTAGTCATTTTGATTATCATTATTGCCTTTATAATGACGGGACAACATAAAACTAGCTCACAATCTGCCAGTTCAAAATTTCCAAAAATCAATCAAGCTAAAGTGATGAAACGTATTGATTATGAAATATTTTCAATGAATAATGATGGTCGTTACGTTGAAAATGTTGATAACGAACCTACTTATGTAGACGGTGAAAAAGTTGGTGAACGGTCAATAACAAGTATGGTATATGTTAGTGCAACGGGGGAAGAGGCACCTAGTGACGGGGCTGGAAATTATAATACTTTCTTCAAAAATCATGAAATAGAAAACTTGGTAACAATTTGGCATAAAGACGGCAATTCATTTGTTGCGAAAGGCTACTTTGTTGTTAAAGAAACAGGGGCTAAATACCCTTTTGCATTTGAATTCAACGCTGATTATATGATCCTACAAGAGTGGTATGGAAGGAATATTAAAATTTAAAAATGACAAACACTAGAATTAAAGTGTTAAGTGCTATTGGGTTTTTCCTGATTGGCGCTTTTTTTTATACACAATTTCAGAAATCACAAATCAAACAAGCGACTGCCACCGTTGCTAAACTGTCAGCGACACAAACGTCGATCAACAATAGTGGCACGATCACAAAAGTGATTGCTAATGATAACCAATTGCCAGACAATAACCAACAAAAAGCCACTGTGAATGCTTTGTTTAATGCGGGTTATGTATCAGATAAACAAGTGTTATCAAAGGTGGCAGATGATAAGGTTAGAAAGTTCGTTAAACAATTTCTAGGGCAATTAGAGGGTGATCCAGCACAAGCAAAAAAGTGGCATGTATCAGATAATCAATTGCAATTTAGCCAGCAAAAAGATGGCATATTATTTTTTGGTGCCTTAACGGCAACAAATGGTAGTCGCACAGTTAATTATCAATTATCAGGACAATTGAATGTCAAGGGTAATGAGGTCACCTCATTGACTTTAGGCAATCTTGCTAGAGGGGATCAATAATGACACGAAAGAAGCAAATTTACTATTATAGCCTCGTTCTTTTTTTAGTTTTGGTCGGTTTACGGTTTGGTCAATTGATGTGGCAACAACAACAAACCTTATCACATTTGCAAAAACAAGCTAAGCAGTTAAAACATAAACAAGCCATTGCTAAAACTAGTCAGCAAAAAGTGAAGCAGGTGGTTGCTAAAA
>NZ_MOWQ01000057.1:0-5642 GCF_002095565.1 Leuconostoc sp. BM2
CATTTTGACCAACCAGCCATTCGTTGACGATTATTAATTTAAATTCATTTGAATATTTAGACATAGAAAAACCCAATAACTTTCTGGACATTTTTTTATTTTGTCCAAGTTATTGGGTTCACTTCAGACAAGTGGGTTTTTATTCTTTTGAAATGCGACAATGATGAGATGAATTACTATTGTCACAACGCCAATGGCGAAAAGTTGAAGCCAGAGTGTTTCTGTGTGATTGCCACCGTACAAAATGTTGTAATCAGCGCGAATCGCATAAAAACAAGGTGAAATGTTACTCATGGCTTTGAAAAATTCAGGCAAAATCGGACGTGGAATTAAGCCAGCACCAGAGACAACTTGTGTCAGCATGAATGGCATATTGATCATAATGCCCAGCTGACCTAATATCAATGAGAAAATTAAGTTGACGTTTAAGGCTGCGAACAATTCTAGTGTGTGTGTGAACCATAGTTGCCAGTAGACGTTCGTGCTGAAATGAATCATGCTCTTGCTGAGGCCAACAATCAATAGAGGCGCAAACATGGCAATCATAACAATAGCGATTTCAGTGTAAACATATGACCTCCAACGACCAATTAATGGCGCAAATGATTTATATGCCATCACAATGAGCATGGCTGCAATCATTGAACCGATATAGAAAGATAGTGACATAAAGAAAGGTGCCATGCTGTGCTGCATGCCGGTTGGCACTTTGTTGACCTTCACAATATCATATTGGTATGATTTGGCAACATTAGCGTAGGTTTGGTTAATTTTTGCAGTTGCTACTTGCTGTGTTGCCTTGGCTTTTGCTAAAATAGCGTCCTTTTGAGTAGGATTTGCCGCAATCAAAGATTTTGTTTCGGTTTCTAATTGAGACAAGGTTGCTGCTGATAAGACGCCTTTACCTTGCTGAAGTAAAACATTCTTTTGTACCTTGGCACCAACTGATTTTGACACGGTTTCCATGGCGGAGACGGCAGTCGTTGGATTGGCATAGTTGATATAAAACTTTAATTTGGCTGTACTTTTACCATCTATTTTTTTCAAATCAGCATTGAAGTTTTTGGGAACGTTAATAATCAAATAAATTTTACGATTATTAAGTTGCGCTTTGGCGTCGGACAAACTGATATTTTTCTTGATATGTTTGAATGGCAAAGCGTCTTCTAATTGATGAGCGAGCTTTGTGCTATCTTTGTCTTGGCTAACGACGGCGACGGGTAATTGATCAATTTTACTGGGAACCGCTTTGTAGCCAGAAAAATAAATACCGACCATTAATAATCCGTAAAATAAAACGATGATGAGTGCGCCAATCACACCCTTGTTGAGCAGAAATTTTTTGAAATTCATGTGGCTCTCCTTTTTATTTGCTGACAACAGAATAGCACTATTATGTTTTGCATGCAAGTTCTTGCTTGCATTTATGAAGAACAGTCCTTTAAAATAGAAATATGATAATATAGCTAAGAAGAGGTGTGATATGACAACTAATCCAACATCAAAACAAGATTTGATTTTAAATGCTTTCATTACTTTGTTAATTCAGGGTGGCTATCAATCGGCAACTATCAATAAGACAGCCGAAGTGGCGGGTGTTAATCCCAGTACGATATTTCGTAAATTCACTGATAAAGAAGGATTGCTTTCAGCCGTTGTCGAGCGCCATTTGCACGACTTATCGACCATTTTTGATGGCATGGTTGTCATTGGCGACGTCGAAAAAGATTTGATTACGATGTCTAGAATTTATCAAGAATTTCAAGCCAATCATCAAGAGATTGTGTTAGTTGGGGTCCAAGAATCATTTAGAATGCCTGCAATGAGTCGAGCAGTTGAAGAAATACCCCTCCAATTCAAGCAAATGTTAAGAGAATATTTTACGGACATGCGTGCACAACACAAAATTAGTGACCAAGTCGATATTGAAGCAGCCACTATGAATATGATTTGGTTAAATTTTGGCTATTTTTTAGCAGCTATTCGTTTTGAAAATCCCGATTTGGTAACGCCACCGGAAGATTTTTATGACAAACAAATTCGTTTTTTTGCCAAAAGTTTAGCAGTATGACTAGCATTCGCTTCGTTATTGGAACTAGCTTACTGATTGTTGTATACTAGTAGCTAGACAAATCGTGATCACATCACAAATAGGAGATTGATAACACATGACAGAAGACATTCGTGTCCGCTATGCGCCGTCACCAACGGGACATTTACATATTGGTAACGCGAGAACTGCAATTTTCAACTGGCTTTTTGCGCGCCATTATAACGGCACATTCATTATTCGTATTGAAGATACAGATTCAGCACGTAACATTGCTGACGGTGAAAAATCACAGCTGGATAATCTAGCGTGGCTTGGTTTGGATTGGGACGAAAGTCCTGATAAGCCGGGAGAATATGGTCCTTATCGTCAATCAGAACGTAATGAACAGGGTGTTTATCAAGAATTTATTGATGCTTTACTAGCCAATGGGCAAGCTTACAAGTCATACAAAACCTCGGAACAATTAGCTGAAGAACGCGAAGCACAACAAGCTGCCAAACAAGCACCACATTATATTTATGAATATGAAGGATTGACTAACGAAGAACGCGAAGCTAAGTATGCTGAATTTGAGGCGCAAGGGCTTAAGCCGGTTGTGCGTTTCCGCGTACCAGAGGAAAAAGTTTTTGCGTGGGACGATATTGTTAAGGGTCACATTGAAATTGGTGCCAAGGAAGTCGGTGGCGATTGGGTCATTCAAAAAGCTGATGGCATGCCAACTTACAACTTTGCCGTGGTGGTAGATGATCATTTGATGAAGATATCTCATGTTTTGCGTGGTGATGATCACGTTTCCAATACACCAAAGCAAATGATGATTTACGATGCTTTAGGTTGGGACGTGCCAAAGTTTGGCCACATGGCATTGATTATCAATGGTGAGACGGGTAAAAAATTGTCAAAGCGTGATGAAAATGTTTTGCAATTTGTCGAACAATATAAAGAACTCGGGTACCAACCACAAGCAATGGTTAACTTTATTGGCTTATTGGGCTGGTCACCTAAGGGTGAGGACGAAATTTTCTCACTCGAAGAATTTAAAAATATGTTTGATGAGACACGCCTATCAAAAGCTAACGCTAAGTTTGACCAAAAGAAGTTGGAGTGGATTAACAACCAATGGATGCGTCGTGACACAGCTGCTGTTATGCCACAGTTAATTCAAGAACTAGTGAATGCTGACTTGATTTCTGAGTCGGATGCGCAACTCAAAAAAGATTGGTTAGCCGACGTTATTAAGATTGCTGGGGTTGATGGCATTTCCTATACACGTGAAATCGTTGCATTAGTGCGCAAACCTTTCTTTGAACTTGGCGACGTGACTGATGAAATGGTTGACTATTTGACTTCCGATGATGGTCGCAAAGTATTTGATGCTTGGGAAGCCGCATACACAGCTTTGCCAAACGATGCCACAGCAGAAGATTATATGGCAGCCATTCGTGGCATTCAAAATGATTTGGAAATTAAAGGTCGCAATTTGTGGAATCCAATTCGTATAGCCACAACCCACGAAATTCAAGGTCCAAACTTACCAGAAATGTTAGTAGTTTTGGATAAGAATACTGTTCTACAAACAATGGCTGACATTAAACAAAAATATTTGAACTAATAACAGGCGCCACGATGTGGCGCTTTTTGTTTGCAGTGCCTCATGAAAAGCCCCAAGCGTTTGACGAGTCCTGTATAATATAAGTAAATATGTTTACAGGAGACAATGTATGATTCAGGTATTCAACACTTTGACTCGCGAAAAAGAGGTGTTCAAGTCAATAACACCGGGCAAAATTAACATGTATGTTTGTGGACCAACAGTCTACAACTATATTCATATTGGTAACGCACGTTCTGCAATTGCCTTTGATACTGTGAGACGATATTTTGAGTATCGTGGATATGATGTGAATTATGTCTCTAATTTTACAGATGTTGATGATAAAATTATTAACCGCGCCCAAGAAGAGGGTATTTCAGAAATGGCAGTGGCTAATAAGTATGCTGATGCTTTTCATGAAGACACATTGCCACTTAATATCAAGCCTGCAACTGTTCGATCACGTGCTACCGAGGTGATTCCAGAAATTATTGCCTTTGTCCAAGACTTAGTCAATGAAGGATATGCTTATGAAGTTGAAGGGGATGTTTATTTTCGTGCTAAAAAGTTCAAAGGTTATGGCATATTAGCACATCAAGATTTGGCCGAAATGGAAGCAAACGCCGCAGGGCGTCTCGATGATGAAGAAACGGCTCGTAAAGAAGATCCAATTGATTTTGCAGTTTGGAAAAGTCAGGAAAATCCAGACGTTATTTCATGGCCATCACCTTGGGGCAACGGACGACCAGGTTGGCATATTGAATGCTCAGTCATGGCACAAAAATATTTGTCAGATACCATCGATATTCATGGCGGTGGTATTGATTTGGCCTTTCCGCATCATACAAATGAAATTGCGCAATCTGAAGCGCATACGGGGCAAAGGTTTGTCAATTATTGGATGCATAATGGCTTTGTTAATGTTGATAACGAAAAAATGTCCAAGTCATTAGGCAATTTCACTACTTTGCATGACCTGTTGGCTAACTATGATGATCCAATGGCTATTCGTTATTTGCTTGCGACAACACAGTATCGACGACCAATTAATTATGCTGAAGAGACATTAGCGCAGGCGCGTGCGGAATTAGACCGTATTCGTACAGGGTACCGGAATCTTGAGTTCCGTTTGACATCAGCTATCTCAGGTCATGATAATGTGATAGATCAAGAAGTGAATAGACAACAGCAAGCATTTGAAACAGCGATGGATGACGACTTCAACGCCCAAAACGCAATTGCTGCTGTATTTGAACTTGTGACATTGGCTAATACTTATGCTGAGTCTGATACGGTTAAGCAATCGTCTGGTAATCAGCTACTAGAAACACTTCAGATGTTAATGCAGATATTTGGTGTGGATATTGTCGAAACACAGACTTCTTTAAACCCTGAACAGAAACAATTATTTGATGACAGAGCCAATGCTAGAAAATCACATGATTTCCAAAAATCAGATCAATTAAGAGATGAACTAAACGCTCAAGGGATTATCGTAGAGGATACGCCACAAGGACAGCGCTGGCATAAAGCATAACCCGACAAAATATCAAACAATAAAACCGATAACTTAGACTAAGAAACATATGTCAAAAGTTATCGGTTTTGTTTTTGACAATAAACTCTCTTTTGAAATATTAAGATAAGGTAAAGGGAGAGGTGAATGAAGCGAACGGGGGAGAGGGAAACGGGGAAGAAGTGAGGTAAAAAGCGAACGAAACGAGGGAAAAAAGGAGGCGGGGTAAGGAAAGGACAAACGGGGTAAAGTGGAGGTAAAAGAAAGGGAAAAAGGAGTTGACGAGGCGGGATAAAGTTGGTATATTAATATATGTTCTGACGGAGGCAAAAGCGAGTCAGGGCGAGCCGGAAGTTTGAGCGAGTCAACGAAGAAAGTAGTTGACAAGGCAAGAACAAGGTGATAAGATAATATAGTTGTCTCAAGGGGCAATAAGTAGCACATTGAAAACTGAACAAAACTTTGAACAAACGAATCTG
>NZ_MOWQ01000058.1:0-5539 GCF_002095565.1 Leuconostoc sp. BM2
TCCAAGCATTGGCTTCGGGTAAATGCCTGATTAAGTTGGGACGTTGACGATAATCAACAGTTGTCGTTGGTTTGTTAAATCGACGAGTCATGACAGAGTATATGCCAGCTTCTCGCATTAAACGACGAACTCGGTTGGTTCCATGATGCAAATTCAGATCAGCTAATGCTAATCGCAGACGTGGCGCGCCATAAGCTTTATAGTTATTTTGCCAAATTTCACGCAACAAAGCTTTTAAAATCGTGTCTTCTCGTTGTCGTTGGCTCTCAGTATAGTGAACCCAATCAAAGTAGGTGCTTTTGGGTATTTTGAGTAGGCGAAGCACCATCATGAGTTTAAAATGCTGTTTTAGCAATGATTGGACAATAGGAAAATGGGTCTTACGTGTTACTTGCGATGTTCGCCCAGCAAAACGGCCGCAATTTTTAAAATTTCGTTTTCTTCTTTAAGTCTTGCGACTTCTTTCTGCATTGCGTTAAATTGGGCACGAGTCACTGGCTTACCAGTAACGTCCGTCCCAATGATTTGGGCTTTCTTCACCCAACCCGTGACGGTTTGTACAGCCAAATGGTATTCATTGGCTAGAGAATTAGCAGAACGTCCCTCGTTATACAAGGCAACAATTGATGACTTAAATTCTGTTGAGTATCGCTTAGCGTTCATAATATAAAAAACTCCTATACTTGATTATCTCGGATTATGCCCTAGAAATAAAGCAGTCCGGATTTTCAGTATACAAGCAATTGAACAGGTTTTGGCAAGCCATGCTTTGGCACTAGAGTTGTTACCTACGGCATCAGGGTTTTTCTTTGGTAGTACAGACTATGACGGCTATTATTTTGAAGTGTTGAGAGACACACGGCATTTTCTTCAGAAAGAATTTACTTACAACAGTGATTTAGAAAATTTGTACTATACAGAATGGTGGTGAAATATGAATATCAGAATTATTAGAATGGAGACCTACTTACAAAATTCAGCAATGGTACTCATTCCTAGCGGTGCTATCCAAGCCGTAGAACTTGTTTATGAGGCTAAAGGCTATGATGAATATGATTTGACGGCTAATGTCTGGTCGGGATTGGAAGACGAGTTATCCGAGCTAGGACTTTATTACCCCGTCAACAACAATTGGGTACATCATCAACATCTAAATGATAAATACGATAGATTAACAATTTGCTACGTGGCAGACAACAACATCACGGTCACAAACGAAAGCCTAGTAAATCATATTCACGGCAGTATTGATGGTGATGAAAGACCCGATTGGATGTAAAGGAGACATTATGGCATGGTATAGCCCTCAACAAGGTTTGACAACCGACTATATGATGATTGAACAAAATATCTCAATAAGTGAAGAGTTATTGAGTTGGCGTGATTGTGAGTCAACCTTCAAACCAATTCTCTTACAAGCGTACCGCAATGACTACTAGGACGGTGATTATGATTATTTTTTCTCACTGCGTTCTGCAAATTATTCATTATCCAATCTTGTTTTTGATATTGATGTTACGGCACTAGTATGTGGCAACCGAAAAGCCAGTGCAGCAACCATTCGTAAAAAGTTGTTTAAAATCATGAATGACTGGTGGTTACACAACCCAGACTATCACTCACCAAAATCAGATAAGGAGCAACAAAATGACAGAAACTAACCCCTTTGAAATTGTAAATAAGCTAATCACTACCAATGGTGTGGTGATTGCGACCCTAAAAAATGTTGATGAAATAACCGTTACCAGTAATCAAGTTTCACTTGATTACCAACAACAGATATTATAGAACCAAAATAAGATAATTGGGCATGTCCTATCCTGTGTCACTTCTTCTCTAATACTTTCTCTCATTTTACCAGATTATCACATATTTCACTAAAAACTGGTATTGCTATGGCAAAATTTGATATAGTGAGTTATCCTTTGCTTATCGTTAACATCAGCAAAAAAGCACAGTTGAATGCGTTCATTCAACTGTGCTTTTTATTGGCCAATTGTTCATTAATACGTCGAGCATTGTCATGTCCTTGTTGACGCATATAAAGAAAAATCGCTAAATAGATAATCACAAAAGTTGGTATATTTGTTAATGCGATGCTTGTTTTACCAAAAGTCAAAGCAATAAAGATCAAATAAGTTAACATCTCTAATACAAAATGTAAGACTAGTTGCGTCATGAAGCTGAACTTATCATAATCAAAAATTATTGATAATATTCCCATAATAGCACTCATGATCATTAACAAAGCAAATTGTGTCAATGAAACTATTGCTTGATTTAACGTGATTGACAATAAGGATAAAAATGATCCTATCCCGATACCGATGAAAGCTAGCATGATTATATACTTAAATTGTCTCATTTTCATCATTCCCTTCTAGTCGATTTAAAATATGCTTAATATATCGTCTCGACACAGTAACACGTGTCCCATCTGTTAAAAAACCATAATAATTACCAGAAAAAGCCGATGTCATTCGTGATAGTTGGTTTAAATTAATCGCTGTTGCTTTAGATATTTGAACAAACAACTGCGACTTGTCTTCATTTAAAAATTGTTTTAGTGTTTTACGCGTTACTAATTGCTGATGATTGTTACGTGTCACTGTTAATTCGTTACCAAAACTTGATACCATTAAAATATCTGATTGCGTAATCACATGAATATCATCAACCGTTTTAACCACAAATTTACTCGTTTCTGATTTTTTTGTTTGTAGTTGTTTGGCGATGGCTGTCATTTGTGTCAAATCGTTGCCCGAAATGACAACTTTAATGCCATTAAGTTGCTCATCGACATTGATTTTAATTTCCATGTCTCTCCCCCATGTGGCAATTAGCTTACCAATATAACCTTATTTTATCAAATTCTGTTATCAGACGGCGTGTATTTTGAGACGGCGATAAAATTCTGCCAGACCAAATAAGAATAGCGTGATTAATAAGAAAACAATCAGTTTAAACCACTCTGTCTGCATATCAGTCACCGTATTACTGCCCCAATGCATTTTGAGTGTCTCTCGTATGGCAGCAAATGGAATCCATTCTATGGCTTTTTCAAGCGTACGCGGCAATTGAAATGTTCCCATACTGCCTGTTAAGAAGGCAATACCAAAGTAACACACCATCGCCACGCCCTGAATCATATTGAAGCCTTTAAAAACTTGGGCAATGGCAAAAGACAAAAGATATAATGCTGCAGTTAGAATCATGGTGCTAGCAAAGACGTTGGCTAAGCTCAGCATACTCATTGAAGGCAACGGTAATACCTGATACAAAACCAAACAATAAACTACTGTCACCAGTGACACCAAAATGGCCACTGAGACAAATTTAGCGACCAACTGTTTAGCCATACGATAGCCAAACAAGACAAATCGTGTTGTGACACCATCAGCCATATCTCGACCAAAAGAAATCGTGAATGGCAAAATGACTAGGCCAAGCGGTATCATCGGTAATAACGTTGCAAATAAACCTTTAGCTAATGCTTGATTTGCTAACGTGTTACTAGTGGCATGGTAATTGCCAATAGCCAAAATCATCGGTAATAGTCCACCAACAATCATCGCAAGACTATACCCTAGTGTATTTTTAAGTTCAAATTTAATATAGTGCTTCATGATGTCTGCCCCAATCTGTTTATTTCACGCCGGTGTAACGCGTTCAAATAGATAAGTGTCACACTTGTTCGTGTTGCCGAAAAGGTAAAACCGTGTTGATTTAAGTGCGCAATCACTAACTGTTGACTATTCTGATTGTCACAACCAATCACAGTTTGCCCTGCTTCACCACGTATAATATCGCACCCTTTTGGCAAGGTAATCGCTAACTGCGGTGCATCTATGACAACCGCCGAATAACCCACATATTTTGCAAACAACATCGTCGTTAAATCGTAATCTACAACGTACCCCTGATCAATAATCAATAATTTATTGGCTAATTTTTCCAATTCATCAAAATAATGTGTAATCAGTAAAATCATAGCTGGCTTATTAGCATACCATGCTTTAATTTTAGCCATTAAGTTAAAGCGTGTCTCAAAATCAAGGCCAGTACTCAACTCATCAAAACAAGTTAATGGCGCATCTTGATATAACACCATAATGATCGTCAATCGCTGCTTTTGCCCACCCGATAACTGGGCCACCTTTTTTTTCAAATTCTTTTCAAAGTCAAAAAATTGTACGAGCTCAATTAATTTTGGATCTTTCTTGTAGGTTGTTTGTAATAAACCTTCCAAAATTGTGCGACAAGTGACAGTGGCTGGGTAATTGTTTTCTTGCAAATGCACCGCAATTTGCCCTGGTTTAACGATTTTACCAGTATAAGCTACTTGATTCGTTAATGCCTTGATTAAAGTTGATTTACCAGCCCCGTTACTGCCAACAATGCCAACGATATCATGTGCATCAACGATTATGTCGCGTCCCATATCAAGTGCAACAAACTCACCATAATTGACTTTAATATGCTTCATCTCTAACATATCATTCTCCCTGTTGTTCCTATCTTTATGATGCTAGTTTACCAAGTAGCATCAAAAAAAAACCGCTTTTGTGATAAGCGGTTTTAATTTACCTTTATGTTGCACTGCCTTGCAATGTAAAACTTACTGCGTTAGCTTTTGTTTAATATTATCTAATGTCACGCTTGCTGTATCGGCAAACCACAGCTGTAAATTGTCTTGCGACACAGCTGGGCCAATACCCAATGCTGTTTGCCCAGTACCTTGAATGGCTTTAACGCCTGCACTGGCATCCTCTAGACCAATAATTTGTTGTGGTGCTAACTTTAGCAATTCCCCAGCTTTGATATAAATTTCAGGATTTGGCTTACCATGCGCCAATGTACTTGGATCAACAATACCAATAAAATAATCTGTCAAACCCAACTGTTTTAAAATTGTCGGCGCGTTTTTTGAGGCACTAGCGATACTAGCCACATAACCTTTTTGTTTTATATCAGCAATAAAGTCAAACATACCTGGTAGAATATCATTTGGCGTCAACCCGGTAATTAATGTCACATAGTGCTTATTTTTACGCGCTGCAAAATTTGCTTTTTCATCATCCGTATAGGGCTTATACCCCTGATCAAGATTCATTTGCAAGGAATCCATCCGGCTAATGCTGCTCAGAAGTCAATAAATTGGACTATTTTTATTCAGTTAATTAGGCGACATTTGAGATACGATTGCGATTATAAAAATTGATATACCAACCAATGGCTGCTTGGACTTCAGTTAATGTTTGGTATGCCTTCAAATAAACCTCTTCACGCTTCAATATTGAATGAAACGCTTCCATACGGCCATTATCGTACGGATGGCCTTTGAGTGAATAAGAATGTTTCAAGCCATAATTTTGGCATTTAATATTAAACTCAGCACTCGTGTATTGTGATCCCATATCTGAATGAATAATGAGTGGCTTTCGATGCTTATCTAACGCCATCTGTAAGGCACTTGTGGCTAGCTCGGCTGTCATTGTATCGCCAATTTTATAGCCCAATACTTTTCTCTTTTCAGGAT
>NZ_MOWQ01000059.1:0-5484 GCF_002095565.1 Leuconostoc sp. BM2
TCGCTATTTTGGAGGAAGAAAACGAAATTTTATCACGCATAGCCTGACAGGCATTGAGCGGCCATCTTACTAGCCAAAAAATAGTCCGTAATGTGGGATTGCCGCTAGTTAATCAATTTTTAGCACAAGGCTACGCGCTTGTGCGTATTTTAAGTGCACTTAAAATCAAACCTAGTACCTATTACAACTGGCGCCATTGGCAGCCCAGTCGACAAGAAAAGCGTAGAGAATTCCTGAAACCTTATATTTTAGACGTTTGGAAAACCTTTAAATTTTATGGTTATCGCCGTATTGCTGCTTATAGTCAACAAACCGACGGTCCGAAAGTATCTGAGTATATGACACTCAAATTGATGCGTGAATTAGCGATTAAATCCCGCATGCAAAAACGTTATCGCAAACCAAAAACTGTGGTGACAGTTGATCAAAAACCCAATCTGATTAGACACTTGCATGATTTGAGCGGTGTTTGGCAAACAGATATCACTTATATTCAGTTGACTATCCACAAATGGGTCTATTTAGCGACCGTTTTGGATCCTGAGAAGAGAAAAGTATTGGGCTATAAAATTGGCGATACAATGACAGCCGAGCTAGCCACAAGTGCCTTACAGATGGCGTTAGATAAGCATCGAAAGCCATTAATTATTCATTCAGATATGGGGTCACAATACACGAGTGCTGAATTTAATATTAAATGTCAAAATTATGGCTTGAAACATTCATATTCACTCAAAGGCCATCCATACGATAATGGCCGTATGGAAGCATTTCATTCAATATTGAAACGTGAAGAGGTGTATTTGAAGACATACGAAACATTAACGCAAGTCCAAGCAGCCATTGGTTGGTATATCAATTTTTATAATCGAAATCGTATCTCAAATGTTGCCTAAGTAACTGAATAAAAATAGTCCAATTTATTGACTTCTGAGCACGCCAGTTTGCTTTGAGAATACCCCAATTCCTTTTGTCTGGCGATAAACTTTTCGATATTCACCCCAAAAGCCCCATTTCCGTTTTAATTGTTCATCTTCCAAGTTAATCCTATTTTACTTGACCCGTTATTGAATATCAAAGTTATTAATATTCAACAATTCACAGTGGTAATTTGATGTCGAGATTCTTTGATGATAACCACCTTCTTGAATTGACCCTGAGCTGACATATTTTGTGACAGATTAATAAAATTTCCCAGCAATTTATCATTTTATTTCTTAAAAATCCTTGACACTTCCACTGGGATTATGTATATTTATGGCAACAAAAAATTTCGGAGGTGTCACTATGACTCAATCAATGTTTAATGCGATTCATTGTTGCTGTCGAACAACGCGTTTTTGGCGATGTTCGGCCTGTTAGCATTGACATTTTTTGAGGAATAATGACCTTAAAGAAGTTCAATGTCCACTTGGCTGGAATTGAACTAAGGGCGCGAGAATTCTGATTTTTCAGAGTTTCGCGCCCTTTTTCTATTCACTGCAGTCAACCGGCCATTTAACATCGCCAAAGATCATCTTTCCTGAATCGCAGTCTAACAGTTAAAACAACTATTCAGAAAGGATCTTACCATGCTTATTCAATCCGTTTCCCAACTCATCGGCCATACCCCGATGATCGACCTACAAATTAACGTTCCTCACCACAGTCATATTTACGCTAAACTTGAAATGTTTAATCCCGGCGGCAGCATCAAGGACCGCTTGGGTCAGTACATGATTCAAGACGCCATCGACCACGGTAAAGTGACTGAAGGAAAAACCACCATTATTGAACCCACCGCCGGCAATACCGGCATTGGGGTGGCCCTGGCCGCCCAACAACACCGTTTGCCAACTATCCTCGTCGTCCCTGAAAAGTTTAGTTTTGAAAAACAACAGCTGATGAAGGCTCTCGGGGCGACTCTCATCAACACGCCGAGCGACCAAGGAATCAAAGGCGCCATCCAAAAAGCGCGCGAGTTGGCAGCGAAGACTCCAAACAGTTTTGTGCCGATGCAGTTTGAAAATCCGGCTAATCCAGCGACTTATTACCACACCTTGGCGCCGGAGTTAGTAGCAGACGTCCCTGCTCAAATTAACGCGTTCGTTGCTGGCGCGGGCAGTGGCGGGACATTTGCCGGCATCGCCCGATATCTGAAAGAACAGAATTCAGCAACCCGGACCGTCGTCGTTGAACCCGAAGGCTCCATTCTAAATGGTGGCCCGGCTCATCCCCACAAAACGGAAGGGATTGGTGTCGAATTTATTCCGCCCTTCTTCAAAGACGTCCAAATTGATGAAACCCTCACCATTTCTGACAACGACGCGTTTGATCAGGTTAAACAAATGGCCAAAACACAAGGGCTCTTCATTGGCAGTTCCAGCGGGGCCGCGTTAGCAGCTAGTCTTAAAGTAGCCAATGAATTGCCAGAAAACAGTTCAATCGTCACGGTTTTTCCAGACAGCAGCGAGCGTTACATGAGTGAAAACATTTACAACTAATCAACTTAAATCTAACAACTAAAAAAGTGAGGTCAATGATTATGGAATTTGATACAAAATTAATTCACGGTGGCATCAGCGAAGACAAATACACAGGCGCAACATCAGTCCCAATCTATATGGCATCCACCTTTCATCAACAGAAAATTGGTGAAAACGAATACGAATATTCCCGTTCGGGTAACCCCACCCGGGAAGCGGTTGAAAAATTAATTGCCGATTTGGAAGACGGCACCGCTGGCTTTGCGTTTGCTTCCGGTTCGGCGGGCATCGATACGGTGTTCTCACTATTTTCTGCCGGCGATCATTTCGTCATTGGCAATGACGTCTACGGTGGGACTTTCCGCTTGATTGACGCGGTTTTAAAACGATTCGGCATGACGTTTACCGTCGTTGATACCCGCGACCTGCAAGCCGTTAAAGCCGCCATCACCCCCGCCACAAAGGCCATTTATTTGGAAACCCCGACCAATCCACTGCTGCGGGTAACCGATATCGCTGCCGTCGCTAAAATTGCAAAGGACCGTGGTATTTTAAGCATTATCGACAACACTTTCTCATCGCCATACGTTCAACGGCCCTTAGACCTTGGCGTGGATATCGTTTTGCACAGTGCTTCTAAGTACCTTGGTGGCCATAGTGATCTGGTTGCCGGCCTGGTAGTCACTAAGGATCAAGCCCTTGGCGAAAAAATTGGGTACCTGCAAAATGCCATCGGCGGCATCTTGGCACCCCAGGAGAGCTGGTTATTGCAAAGGGGAATGAAGACACTCTCACTTAGAATGCGGGCTCATTTGGCCAATGCGGAAGCAATCTTCAATTATTTGAAAAATCAGCCGCTGGTCAGCAAAATTTACTATCCTGGCGATCCTAACAATCCGGATTACGAAGTTGCTCAGAAACAGATGAACGGATTTGGCGCAATGATCTCGTTCGAATTACAAGCCGGTCTGGATCCCAAACAATTTGTCGAACAACTCCAAGTTATCACCCTGGCCGAAAGTCTGGGCGCTCTTGAAAGTCTCATCGAAATTCCAGCCTTGATGACTCACGGTTCAATCCCCCATGACATCCGGCTTAAAAACGGCATCAAGGACGAACTAATCCGCCTGTCAGTCGGCGTTGAGGATCAAAAAGACCTATTAGCCGACCTGGAACGTGGATTCGATCAACTAAAGGGGAGCCATCAAGATGTTTCAAACAGCAAGGTCCATTCTCAAGCGTGATCCGGCCGCTCATAGTCTGCTTCAGGTGATTCTAACGTATCCCGGGGTTCGGGCACTGTTCTGGTATCGGATTGCTCACTTCTTTGCCAGTCATCAACGATTCGTCATAGCTGGCTTAATTAGCCAACACGCCGCTAAAGTTACTGGAATTACAATTGCCCCCGAAGCAACCATCGGCAAACGCGTTTTCATCGATCACGGGGTGGGAACTGTTATTGGCGCAACCGCCATCATCGAAGACGACGTCACCATTCTTCATGGTGTGACATTTGGCACGCGGCGTATGACGGATAAGGGCCGGCGCCACCCTCACGTCAGAAAGGGTGCTTTCATTGGCGCCAATGCCCAGATACTGGGGCCAATCGAGATTGGGCCATACAGCAAGGTTGGCGCCGGTGCCGTTGTGCTGGTAAATGTTCCTAGCCATTTGACCGTCGTTGGCAATCCGGCTACGATTGCCCCACATCCGATTTCAAAAGTCGTTTCCGTTTCCTTTAATCATCAGGTAACAAGATCAGAATAAGGACGATAAAAGGTCATTGACAACCAAATTGCCAATGACCTTTTACATAGTTACTGAAACTTGAAAGCTAATAATCACGCCAAAGGCTTGTGGTTATTGGCTTTTTTGGCAAAAAAATAAACGCAAGCTTTCCTGCGTTGTATGCTTTAGTCGACCAAAACCAAGATACAAGGGAGACTTACGTCATGAATATTATAAGACAAAAAAATACAGAAAACGAGCTTCACAATATTGTTCATCAATTTACTTCCCTCATTGGTCTATCTAAACTCATCAAGTTGGTGAATTATCGCCGGAATTCAGAAATCAGCTTGATGAAGGTCATTGAATGGCTGCTCACGACAAAGTTCCTGGGACGCTTGCTTTATCGAGCCCATGAAACACCTAACTTTACCAGTCGCACCGTCGGAAATAATTTGAACGATGGCCGGATCAATTGGCAACGCTTGATTTGTCAAGTTGGGAGTCATTTAATCAAGCATTTACGACCGTTTATTGACCGCCGGCGATTGTACGGTTGGACGTGCGAACGTTTTTTGGGGCTAAAATCGTCAGTGTGGTTTGTGGGATCAATCTTCATTTGCACACCGAAACCGGAGGTGCCCGCTTCTTCTGCATCAGCATAATCAATCCCAACGCTAACCACTCCACCTTGTGCTTGATGGTTACGAAGTCTGCCAGAAACCTGATCAGCAATCTCGCTAAGCACGACTTTAATTTCCTTTGCCTGCGTGTAATCACACATGAGCACCTGACTATTGCCATAGTCTTTTTTCACATTTACTGGGTAGTAACTTTAATTATGCAATCTAGGATACATGCATGGTCGTTATTTTTTCGATCATGTTTTTTTTACCCGAAAGTAGTCGAGTGCACAATTCTCCTTAATAAAAATAGTCCAATTTATTGACTTCTGAGCAGATTCTTAAGAAACCAAAAGAAAGTTGAACAAGAAAAGGCTCAACAAGAATATGAGTCACAAATATCAAGGAGAATGTAAGTAGGAAACTATTTCTAACATAATTTGATTGACAAGTATTTATAACTATTTAAAATTAATAATAGTCTATTACTGTTTTTAAGTAAAAAGATCCTTGACAATACATTGAATGGGATGCTATATTGTCTATAACGATTTTTAGAATGAAACGAATTGAACAGGAAAGTAACAGTTTATCAAAGCCAAGAAAGCTAACGGGAGATGTGAGTTAGCGTGCGTGCGATTGTGAAAATGACCTGTGATTGGTGCAGA
>NZ_MOWQ01000060.1:2500-5306 GCF_002095565.1 Leuconostoc sp. BM2
CGTAACTCGCCGGTTCATTCTACAAAAGGCACGCCATCACCCATTAACGGGCTCTGACTTCTTGTAGGCGTCGTGGTTTCAGGAACTATTTCACTCCCCTTCCGGGGTGCTTTTCACCTTTCCCTCACGGTACTGGTTCACTATCGGTCACTAGGGAGTATTTAGCCTTACGGGATGGTCCCCGCGGATTCCGACCGGATTTCTCGTGTCCGGCCGTACTCAGGATCCTGAAAAGAGTCTGCTTTATTTCGCTTACGGGGCTATCACCCTATTTTGCCAAGCTTCCCAACTTGTTCTGCTATAAAACACTTTTGTAACTCTTATTTATCAGTCCTACAACCCCAACATGCAAGCACGTTGGTTTGGGCTCTTCCCCGTTCGCTCGCCGCTACTGAGGGAATCGATTTTTCTTTCTGCTCCTGCTGCTAATGAGATGTTTCAGTTCACAGCGTATTCCGTCAAATATCCTATGTATTCAGATACAGACAACTCTTACGAGTTAGGTTTCCCCATTCGGAAATCTCTGGGTCATAGCGTACTTACCGCTCACCAAAGCTTATCGTAGTTAGTCACGTCCTTCATCGGCTCCTAGTGCCAAGGCATCCACCACGCGCCCTTATTAACTTAACCTAACAGCCGAAACTGTTGTTTAAGTTTATGAGTTGGTCATTTTTCAGACCTGCGATTAAACCGTTCTTTATTAAAGAACTTTTTTGTGTTGTTTCTCGGTTCATTTATCACAATCTTACGATTGTTTTTAAAAGAATTTGTTACTATTCAGTTTTCAATGTGCAACTCGCTAGCCTTGCGACTAGCTATGGAGAATAGCGGGATCGAACCGCTGACCCCCTGCTTGCAAAGCAGGTGCTCTCCCAGCTGAGCTAATTCCCCATAGGATCACTTCTGAACATGATACCTATTCCAGTATCACACTCAAAACTAAACAAAACTTTGAACTTCACGAACTGACATCTAAGTCACTGTCGCTTTCCGATTATCCTTAGAAAGGAGGTGATCCAGCCGCAGGTTCTCCTACGGCTACCTTGTTACGACTTCACCCCAGTCATCTGTCCTGCCTTAGACGGCTCCTTCCTAAAAGGTTAGGCCACCGGCTTTGGGCATTACAAACTCCCATGGTGTGACGGGCGGTGTGTACAAGACCCGGGAACGTATTCACCGCGGCGTGCTGATCCGCGATTACTAGCGATTCCGACTTCATGTAGTCGAGTTGCAGACTACAATCCGAACTGAGACGTACTTTAAGAGATTAGCTCACCCTCGCGGGTTGGCAACTCGTTGTATACGCCATTGTAGCACGTGTGTAGCCCAGGTCATAAGGGGCATGATGATCTGACGTCGTCCCCGCCTTCCTCCGGCTTGTCACCGGCAGTCTCGCTAGAGTGCCCATCTGAATGCTGGCAACTAACAATAAGGGTTGCGCTCGTTGCGGGACTTAACCCAACATCTCACGACACGAGCTGACGACGACCATGCACCACCTGTCACTTTGTCTCCGAAGAGAACACTTCTATCTCTAAAAGCTTCAAAGGATGTCAAGACCTGGTAAGGTTCTTCGCGTTGCTTCGAATTAAACCACATGCTCCACCGCTTGTGCGGGTCCCCGTCAATTCCTTTGAGTTTCAACCTTGCGGTCGTACTCCCCAGGCGGAACACTTAATGCGTTAGCTTCGGCACTAAGAGGCGGAAACCTCCTAACACCTAGTGTTCATCGTTTACGGTGTGGACTACCAGGGTATCTAATCCTGTTTGCTACCCACACTTTCGAGCCTCAACGTCAGTTACAGTCCAGTAAGCCGCCTTCGCCACTGGTGTTCTTCCATATATCTACGCATTCCACCGCTACACATGGAGTTCCACTTACCTCTACTGCACTCAAGTTAACCAGTTTCCAATGCCATTCCGGAGTTGAGCTCCGGGCTTTCACATCAGACTTAATCAACCGTCTGCGCTCGCTTTACGCCCAATAAATCCGGATAACGCTCGGGACATACGTATTACCGCGGCTGCTGGCACGTATTTAGCCGTCCCTTTCTGGTATGGTACCGTCAAACTAAAATCATTCCCTATTCTAGCTGTTCTTCCCATACAACAGTGCTTTACGACCCGAAAGCCTTCATCACACACGCGGCGTTGCTCCATCAGGCTTTCGCCCATTGTGGAAGATTCCCTACTGCAGCCTCCCGTAGGAGTTTGGGCCGTGTCTCAGTCCCAATGTGGCCGATCAGTCTCTCAACTCGGCTATGCATCATTGTCTTGGTAGGCCTTTACCCCACCAACTAACTAATGCACCGCGGATCCATCTCTAGGTGACGCCAAAGCGCCTTTTAACTTCGTATCATGCGACACTAAGTTTCATTCGGTATTAGCATCTGTTTCCAAATGTTATCCCCAGCCTTGAGGCAGGTTGTCCACGTGTTACTCACCCGTTCGCCACTCACTTGAAAGGTGCAAGCACCTTTCGCTGTGCGTTCGACTTGCATGTATTAGGCACGCCGCCAGCGTTCATCCTGAGCCAGGATCAAACTCTCAATTTGAAAATTTGAAGATTGCTCTTCGATTAAACTGACGATTATTTCGCTATATTCTCTATAACGCTAATCCGTTTATTGTTTGTTACGAATTGACTTCGCAAATTTGTTTTTGTTACTTAAGTAACAGCCACAGATTCGTTTGTTCAAAGTTTTGTTCAGTTTTCAATGTGCTACTTATTGCCCCTTGAGACAACTATATTATCTTATCACCTTGTTCTTGCCTTGTCAACTACTTTCTTCGTTGACTCGCTCAA
>NZ_MOWQ01000061.1:0-5259 GCF_002095565.1 Leuconostoc sp. BM2
AAATTCAGCTTATCATCAAATTTTATCGATGCATAAGCTTATTAAAATAGCGCTTCTTTAAGATATTTCACCTCCTTTAATTCAACCGTGATTTTAATTTCCACTTGACTTATTACCACATGTCTTTGTGAGATTACCTAAAGTCAATGAGATGACCTCATTACCTTTTGCATTCAATTGTCCCAATAATTTATAATTAACTGTCCGACTAACATTAGTTGCCGTTAAGGCACCAAAAAATAATATGCCGTCTTTTTGTTGGCTAAATTGCAATTGATTATCTGATACATGCCACTTTTTTGCTTGTGCTGGATCACTCTCTAATTGCCCTAGAAATTGTTTAACGAACTTTCTAACCTTATCATTTGCCACCTTTGATAACACTTGTTTGTCTGACACATAGCCTGCATTAAACAAAGCATTCACAGTGGCTTTTTGTTCGCTATTGTCTGGCAATTGATTATCATTAGCAACCACTTTTGTGATCGTGCCACTATTGTTAATCAAGGTTTGTGTCGCTGACAATTTAGCAACGGTGGCAGTCGCTTGTTTGAGCTGTGATTTTTGAAATTGTTTATAAAAAAAAGCGCCAATCAGGAAAAACCCAATAGCACTCAACACTTTTATTCTAGTGTTTGTCATTTTTAAATTTTAATATCCTTATATTATTATTTGTAGGTAGCTCCTACATGCTCTGGGTATAAATTTTATACTTAGATTATGATTATGCGTCGTGAATTAGTTTTTTATGTCCAACGGCATTACTAGATATATCATCTGGTAGTGACTGGTTCGGAAAGGCTCTAATCACGGCTTTTTGTCGTATTGGTAATAAGTTTGATAACGCTTTGACGTTTTATTTCGTGTAAGGTTACATTGTCAATTTGTCCGTGTTTATCATGCAGCATAATCTCATCATATTTAGGAGGATTTATTTTATGCTTTTCGTTGGGATTGATGTAGCCAAGTCGCACCATGATGCCGCTATTCTTGATCATGATGGTACAATCATTTTGCGCCATCTCCGTATTCAAAATACTCGTTTAGGATTTGAACTATTGATCACTAAGTTAAACGAACTCACGAACCAGCTAAATCAGCCAGTTCGTATTGCAATGGAGTCTACTGGCCATTACAGCACCAATATTATGATGTTTATGCAATCCCATGGCTATGCAACGTTTCTGTATAATCCATTTTTAATTAAGGAGTTTGTTAAATCATCTTCTCTACGTAAAACTAAAACCGATAAAGCTGATTCATTAACAATTGCTAAAAAGTTGGCTAGTGATGTGACACCTGAACAATTTGCTATCTCTCATGAAATCCAAGAATTAAAGACTTTATCTCGTTATCGTAGTCGACTAACAACAAGACGTGCTGACCTGAAAACGCAATACATTCGATTACTAGATATTTCGTTTCCAGAGTTGGCATCTTTTTTGGGCAATCATAATTTACACACGCAGTATATTTATGATTTACTCATTCGTTATTCTTCTCCACATCAAATTGCCCATACACGAATTGATGTTCTTACCAAAATGCTTCACGGTCAAGGTAATCATTTAGAATCAGCAAAACAGTTGAAAAATTTGGCACGTCAATCTATTGGCCTTAAATCCACAGCTAATGAGTTAGAGCTAAAACAAACACTCACCATGATTAAAATGTTTTCGACACAAATTGACACTGTTGATCAACAAGTTAATCAACTGATGGATTCTCTTGAAGACGCACGTATCATGACCTCCATATCCGGTATTTCCAATCGCATTGGCAGTGTCATCTTAGCCGAGATAAACAACATCAGGAATTTCAACTCACCAGAACAACTTTTGGCATTTGCTGGGTTAGAGCCATCTATCTATCAATCAGGTCAACTAGAAACGACTGGTAAAATGGTTAAAAGAGGTTCAACAGCACTACGCTGGGCGCTATATCAAGCAGCAGAATATGCTTCTCGATGGTCACCAACTATTCGAGCTTACCGACAGAAGAAACTCAAAGAAGGCAAACACTTTTACGTAGTCATGTCCCATGTTGCCAAAAAATTGGTACGAATCATTTATTATTTGCTCAAACATCACGAATACTTTGATGAAATAAAATTAAGCTAATTAATCTTGCACTCACAACCGAGTCCGTTTCAAAAACACCAATTTGAAACGGTTATTTGTCATGCTCTCTTATTAAAGTGTATTAATTAGATCCGCTTTCTTGACTTTTATAATAGTTTGTCTTTCCATACCACTCTTGTAGGATCATATAATCAGCGTTGAATTCAAATGCAAAAGGGTATTTAGCCCCTGTTTCTTTAACAACAAAGTAGCCTTTCGCAACAAATGAATTGCCGTCTTTATGCCAAATTGTTACCAAGTTTTCTATTTCATGCTCTTTGAAAAAATTAAAAGACTCAACATCATTATTCGTTGCTAATCCAATGCTATCATATACCATAGCGGCTATAGACGCTTGCCTATTACCAAATTTTTCACCATCTATATACGTTGTATCTTTCCAAGTGTCTTGATTTTCATGATAATTATGACCATCATCAATTGAAAATATTTCACTATCAATACGCTTCATCACTTTAGCTTGATTGATTTTTGGCAATTTGGAACTACTAGATTGTGAGTTTGTCTTATGCTGTCCCGTCATCATAAAGGCAATAATGATTATCAAAATGACTAACACGCCCCCAATAGATCCTAATGTCAACGCTGATTTTTTATTCATAGCTCTCCAATCAATTGATTTATTCTCTCGCAATTTGTGCCATTTGTTCATGTGTTGGCTTCACAATTCGTTTGATGACTGCCCCTTTTTGTACCACTAAGACAGTTGGTGCCACTTGAACATGATACTGTTCAAAATATTGTCGTGTCGCTAAATTCATGTAATCTACGACAATGGTTGCCTGATTATTTTGATCACGCATTTTTTGTAATTTATTGACATCACCCGTCAACTTCTCACAGGTTGAACACCCCTTTTTATGAAAAACGATCACGGTTTTATGCTTACCCAGAGTTTGATGAAACGCCGTTTTTAATTGATCATTTGGTGTATCATGATACTTATTATTATACCGAAAAAAAGCCGTAGTTACTACTGCCACAACGATTGTAGCGATTATTATAAACATTTTTTTCACGAGTTATCCTTTCCAAATTTATTTTTTAACTGACTGACTTTTTCATCACGTGACTTTTGTTTTTGTTCCATTTGCTTACCACGTTCGGCTAATAATTCACGAGCTATTTTGTCACGATTAACTGTTTTTTTCTGATCATTAGCAATTTCTTGACGTTTTGGTGTCTTTGATTGCTCAAAGTTATTATGATTATCAGGCACTTTATGAAGTGTCTTAGGTTGTGATTGTGTCGCTTGATCACCATATAATTGACGCTTAATTGCTTCACGCTTTTTAGCCACTTCCTGTTGACTATCTGAACCATTATCCTTACTTTTGGGATTATTGACCCGACTATTAGGCTGTTTAGCTTCAAAGTTTGATTTAGGTAAATGAATACCGCCTTTTTCAATCTTTGCCTGTTTTGGATCATCAGATTTTTTAGAATCCATTGGCTTTTTAAATTCATCAACCGTCAATGGTCTCTTATTTTTATCTGACAACTTTTGTGTTTTTGCCTGCTCTTTGCCTAACAACTGATCACGAACACGCGAAAGATTTTGTTGTCGTTTTTCCTCTGCCTGTTTGGTTTTCATCTCATTACGAACTGCCCTTGTTTGAGACATACGTTGCATTGGTCCCATTTGACTAATTTTTTGACCAACACTAGACTGCTTAATGCTCTGACCCTTTTCACGTAGATTAGATAAACGCATGGCTTGTGGCATTTGTCCCTCAATTCGTGAGTAACTAACCCCAACAAATTCAAATAGCTTACCACGATATTTGTAGACAATAAGGACTAAGAAAAAGAATAGGAATGCGTTAACTGCGTATGAGCCGAAATTAGTCGCTGGGATAAAACTATCAGTGAACGTCTGCAAAGCCCCAACCAAAACAATTAAGAAACCAGCCCCAATTTTAGCAATACCCCACATAATTGTTGCGCCAACAATTTTATACCCGTTACGGGCAAATTGTGGAAATAGCGCCATAACCAAAACAAATGGAGACAAGAGATACAAAGCCAATTCAATGACCATAACAAAGATATTAAACAAAGCCACTGCGTCATAAGGAATAGCATTCACAATTGATACCACTATGGCTACTAAGCTCATACCTGCTTTATTAAATGAATTATCTTTTTGCAGTGTCGGCACAGTTCCAGAAACCTTTGATATATTGCTCTGCAAAGTATCACTACTTCTTTTAGGATTAGTAGAAATAAATTGATAAGGATTATGTCCTGCTTTTGTCACTGCGTCTGCCGTTGCCTTACCATAATTCATCAAAAAATAAGGGCGTTCAATGGATCGCTCAAAATACCCCACTCTTAACGTGTCCCCTGGTTTAACATTATCATTACTATTGCCAATGACTTTTAACATTTGCGCTTGTCCTGCGTCACTGGCTTCATTGATTTGATTAAATAACTCATTACCATTGCCATACCAAAGCGTTGCGACTAATAAAATACCAACAAAATTAACCACCATGCGAACCGCTGATGACGTACGCCCACTAGCAAAGTGCATGAACCCCGTAATTGCTAAGACAATAATAGCTAATCCACCAAACAACAACTTACCTTGATCAAAAATAGATTTTACTTTACCTGAAACAGCGTTCTGGGCTTGTGTAAAGGCTTTTGATAAATTACCGTCATTTGATAAGGCACTCAATAGCTCATCATTGATTTGATAAATCAAAGTATTTAAATACCAAAAGAACTTAGCTAAGCCCATGCCCGTATTATTGGCTAAGTCTGTGACACCAATTTTTTCTGAATACGGTTGCCATGAAAATAGTGAGTCATTAAGCTTGTTGATGTTTTGTGCGTCACTGGCTTTAAATGAGGTATCGGTGGTACTCGTATCGCCTGATTTCTTTTCTGCGTCACTTGTCACCTCATCTACCGCTTTATCAGCTTGTTTTGAAGCGTCATCAATTGCATTAAGCGTATCTTGGTTAATTAAAGAACTATTTGAATTACTGCTATCATCTGCGGACACTTGCGTTTGTGCAAAGCCTAAAACAAACAAAAAAGAAGCCAAAATAATCAGCTTCCGACAAAATTTGATTTGCATGTGTTTTCCTTTCATCATTTCAATCATCAT
>NZ_MOWQ01000062.1:0-4967 GCF_002095565.1 Leuconostoc sp. BM2
ACAAATTGTGTGGTAACGCCAGTGAAACGGCCACTTTTATTCACGACATCCAGTGCCAAAAAACTCCGCGACCTATGCTTCACAACCTATTTTAGAATAAATCAAAAATAGGTGAAGACTATCTCCGTCGAGATTAATCTTCACCTTTAATGTTAGTAAGTTTTATTATCAAAGTAAACTGATACTAAACTCAATTTAAATCATCAATTGTTACCTTTTGCTATCTGAACATTGCAAGTAACACTCAAGACCCATTTTCCTGTTGCCCAGTCATTTGCTCAGCAGTCAATAAATTTTACTATTGTTATTCATTTAATTAGGCCACATTTGAGATACAATCTCGGTCATAATAATTAATATACCAGCCAATGATTGCTCGGACTTAAGTTAAGGTTTTGTAAACTTGGTAGATTGAAAAAATAATCCGAACACCACATGTTGCTGAAAGACTCTTCACGCTGCAATACAGTGAGAATCGTACGATGTCCTTTGAGTGAATATGAATGTTTCAAAACATATTTTTGAATGTCACATTGTACTCCTTATTATTTTTAGTAAATTAGACCAACACTAGTTGATATAACATGCCTTAAATAAACAGATTTTTGATGTACTGAACGGTTCTGGGAGAAATATTGAAAGCTTCAGCTGTATCTTTTACTGTATGCGTTTGGGAGTATTCAAAAATAGCAGTATTTCGGCTATCTTTTTTTCTTTTTGGTCTGCCCTCTTTATAATTAGGATTATGTTGCTTTGCAAATATCTTTCCAGCTTGTGTGCGTTCAATAATCATATCACGTTCCATTTCCGCGACCGATAATAGAGTTCTGACGATCATACGACCCATTGGGGTATTGTCAATCGTTCCCAAATTTAGAACCTTAATCATTATTTTTTCTTTTAGCAAATCATCAATTAAATTCAGTGCTTCACGTGTGTTCCGAGCAAAGCGATCTAATTTTGTAACAATCAATGTGTCATTTGGTTCAATCAGATTGACGAGTTTTTTAAATTGTGGTCGTGATGTAGTTGTACCCGAATATTTTTCACTTAAAATAATTTCAGCCCCTGAATTTTTCAGAGTCTCTTTTTGTTCATTTAACGATTGCCCAGCAGTAGACACTCTAGCATATCCATAAATTGTCATTTTCGCCTCGATTAAATTGCATAATTAACTTGCATTACCTAAATACAAGTATATCATGCCATTAAAAAAGCGCAAAATACTTAACATTTAATTGCACAATAATTGAATAAACATTTTTGTATCATACTCGAAGCAGTTTGTTAATTGAGTGTCGTTGATAAATTATCTTTATATCATTAGTTACAATTTATTTTTATTAAGTAACGAAAATTACTGTTTGTTTACATTAATTTGAAATAAAGTATATTAAAAGAAAAAGTTGTATTCTTATATAGACGAGTAAAGAGGATTGTTTAATGATTGTAGACTTGCATAGCCATTTATTACCAAATATTGACGACGGCTCAAAATCATATAGAGCCTCTATCCGTATGGCTAAAGAGGCGGTTGATAACGGTATTAGAGCTGCATTGATGACGCCTCATCATATGAATGGGCACTATGTGAATCATAAACCAGACGTTATTCGGTTAACTGAAGAATTTCAAAGTCACTTAGATAATAATAATATTCCATTGCAAGTTTTTCCCTCACAAGAAGTCAGGATAAATGGTGACTTACTTCAAGCTCTGGATAATGATGACATTCTGTTCGCTGATGAGACTAACCGCTACTTATTGTTAGAGTTTCCTGATGATGATGTGCCTACTTACAGCACAGATATGATTTTTCAAATCATGCAACGTGGCATTACGGTCGAAATTGCTCATCCAGAAAGAAATACCAAAATTATGTCAACGCCAAGCATTCTATTTGACTTAATCGAAGCGGGTACTTTGGCTCAGGTAACCGCTAGTTCTTATGTGGGAACATTTGGTAAAAAAGTTGAGAAATTTGCTGAGCAAATTCTTAGTCATAATCTAGCGCATGTTTTTGTGTCTGACGCCCATGATTTGCCTAACCGTAGTTATGAATTAGCTGAAGCAATGGTTAAAGTTGAAAAACAGTTAGGTAAAGAGTATCAGCAATTGTTGGAGAGCAATGCTGAAGCTATTTTAGATGGTAATGATGTCACAACGCTTTTACCAGAACCAATTGTGAAAAGAAAGTTTTTTAGTAAATTTTAGAGAAGAGAGAGATTGAAGAACCATGAATAACGTTCTTGAACTGCGCCAATTGTGGCATATCATTCAAAAGCATTTTTTTGCACTTATTTTTATGGCTATTATTGGCGCATGTGCTGGCTATGGTGTGGCTAAATTTGTTATTGCGCCAACATATAGTGCATCAACTAGTATGCTAGTTAACCGATCAGCTGATGATACAAGTACTGCCACAGCTAACTTGTCTGATCAACAGGCGGATGTCCAGCTGATCAATACATATAAGAATTTAATTATTTCAAGCAATGTGTTAGGAACTGTTTCTGATGAATTAGAAAATCCAGCACCAATTGTTGTCCAAAAGGCTAAAGATGCTGTCTATGACACACTTGCAGATGGGACACGACGCTTAGTCACACCAGCCCAAAAAGAAATCACTAAACCTTCTAACAAGAAAAAGTACTATCTTTCGGTTGATGAATTGAAAAGCATGGTCACGATTAGCAGCCAACAAAATTCACAAGTTTTCTCGATTAATGTAAAATCTAAAGATCCAAAACTAGCCGCAGACGTAGCTAATGAAGTGGCTGATGTCTTTAAAGACAAAATCGGTGGCTTTATGAAAATTAATAACGTGTCAATTATAGATTCAGCTAAAGCCAACAAGAAGCCAGTCTCACCAAATACTAAGTTGTTCACATGGGCTGGACTCGTAGTTGTTGGTGGATTAACTTTCCTTTATATGCTGATTAAAGAATTGGCAGACACGACGATTAAGTCTCCAGATGAAGTCTCACAATTATTTGGTATGACTAACTTAGGTGTTATCGGTCATGTTAAGCCAATCAAAAACTTCAGTATGGCACCTTCAAGTAGTTCTGCGGTTAAGGTAAACCAGAGTAATGGGACACAACGATCACGTTTGAGCCGTTTAGATCGGGAGTAAAGTGGAGGAGATAATTATGAGTTTTTTTAAGAAACGATCAAGTGTCGACAAAGATGGTTTGTCTGTCGAAACAATGACTAAGGGTGCTAGATTAATTACAGCGGCTGAACCAAAGAATCCTGTATCAGAACAATTTCGTACTTTGCGAACTAATATTGAGTTTGCTTCAGTATCTAGAGGCGAGATTAAAACATTATTAATTTCTTCGGCACTGCCATCTGAAGGCAAGTCCACAGTAACTTCCAATTTAGCGATTGTCTATGCACAGCAAGGGAAAAAAGTGTTGTTAGTTGACGCTGATTTGCGCCGTCCAACTGTGGCAGTTAGTTTTGGTTTAAATCGTAATTCGGCTGGCTTAACGAATTACTTAGGCGATAATCATAAAGAAATCAGTGATGTTGTTCATCGTACCGCTATGGATAATTTGGATGTGGTACCATCAGGACCAATTCCACCCAACCCAGCTGAATTATTGGGTTCGGGCAGAATGACCGAATTAGTGACTCAGCTCAAGTCACAGTATGATTTGATTATCTTTGATGTACCACCATTCTTGATGGTAACAGATGCGCAAGTTCTTATGTCTAAAGCCGATGGTGTAGCTATCGTAATTAATGGCGGCAAAACCAATAAAGGCGCCTTGCAACGAACAAACGAAATTTTAAAAATTGCTGAAGCACCTGTATTAGGATTTATTTATAATGATCAAAGTCGTAGAAAGAAAGGGGGTTCTGGATACGGCTATGGTTATGGGTACAGCTATGCTTATGGAGATACCAAGTCTAAGTAGGTTTGATTGGGAGATTGAGAAAAATGAAGAGATGGATTCAAGACATATCAATTAGGATTTTGGACATATTTGGTGCTGTCCTTGGTATTATTTTGTCGATCATACCAATTTTAATTATTGCGTTTCTAATTAAGAGAGAAGATGGTGGTTCAGTTATTTTTCGACAACGTAGGGTAGGAAAAAATGGTTCCTACTTTATAATGTTCAAATTAAGAAGTATGGTTGAAGGATCAGAAGACTTGTGGAGTAGACTAATTGAGCATAGTGATGTTGAAGGTATGTTCAAAATGCACGAAGATCCCAGGACTACCAATATTGGAAAATTTATTAGAAAACACTCTTTGGATGAACTACCGCAATTTTGGAATGTTTTGAGAGGAGAAATGTCATTGGTCGGGCCACGTCCGGCACTCATAAAGGAAGTGGAATCCTATGATGAGAGATCACAGCGTAGACTCACAGTTAAGCCTGGTATTACTGGACTTTGGCAAGTTAGTGGCAGAAGTAATCTTTCCTTTGAAAAAATGATTGATCTAGATTTAGAGTATATACAACATCGTACTTGGTGGCTGAATATAATCATAATGGTAAAGACCATCTTACTTATTTTTCCAAGTGAAAAGAATGGAGCCTATTAACATTGCTCAGAAGTCAATAAATTGGACTATTTTTATTCAGTTAATTAGGCAACATTTGAGATACGATTGCGATTATAAAAATTGATATACCAACCAATGGCTGCTTGGACTTCAGTTAATGTTTGGTATGCCTTCAGATACACCTCTTCACGCTTCAATATTGAATGAAACGCTTCCATACGGCCATTATCGTACGGATGGCCTTTGAGTGAATATGAATGTTTCAAGCCATAATTTTGGCATTTAGTATTAAACTCAGCACTCGTGTATTGTGATCCCATATCTGAATGAATAATGAGTGGCTTTCGATGCTTATCTAACGCCATCTGCAAGGCACTTGTGGCTAGCTCGGCTGTCATTGTATCGCCAATTTTATAGCCCAATACTTTTCTCTTCTCAGGAT
>NZ_MOWQ01000063.1:0-4362 GCF_002095565.1 Leuconostoc sp. BM2
GCTTCGTTAAATAATGCGTTTGATACTGTCATGATAATTTCTCCTATCTCGTTGCTTTTATAGTGGTTCACTCTTGCACTTAAATGTATCTATTTGCCTTTAATTGACCTGTATTGTCTGGTATGATTAGTGTATATTCACTGTACAAGTAAATATATTTTGTTCGTTCAACTAACATTCAATAATTAAACTATAACTTTTGTTAGTTCACTGTACAATACGCTTTAAAGTTTCTTAATTAAGTTTCATTTTTGATTAAGTGCTTTATAAATTCTTAACATTTAATCGAGGTGCTAATATGTCTGTTACATCAGAACGCATGAAAGAACAGCGCAAAATAAAAAAACTAACTCAAACTTCTCTAGCTGAATTAGTTAATTCTTCACGTTCAAGCATTGCACAAATTGAAACTGATAAATATACTCCCTCTTTTGCCATGCTCTCACTGATTGCTGACGCTTTAGATACCACAGTAGAGTATCTACAAGGCAAGACTGATAACCCGCTTAAAACGCCTGCTGTGGATGATAACGGGGATGAGCCACCACTCACAGAGGGACAAAAACAAGTCGCCTATTTCATTGACCCTAGCGCCACACCCGAAGAGATAGAACAAATTAAAAAACTTGTTGAGATTGCTAAACTATCAAAACGTCGTTTGTGATTGCGGGGCGACACATGTATGACAAATATTTAGTTATATATTGACTGTTTCCCTGATTACAAATTCTTTGGTATTGAGGTAGAACATAATAAGTATTTTGGTGAGGTTGTGAAAGATAGCAATGGCACTAAGATATTTATAAACACGTTACAACCAGAGTGGCAACAACTACACACTATCGTACACGAAAGCGCACACGCTGACTTTGATGTCTTCGGGGATGACAAACGCCACTCAATGAAAACGCTGTTAGCTGAAAAGCAAGCTGAGTATGTCGCTAACCACTTTCAAATTAAAAAGCCACCTACTATCAGTAAGTGACTTGATAGGGATTCCATCCCCGCTGATTATTCAAACAAAAAGCGTTACAAGACACTACTTGCTGAAAAGCAAGCTAACATGACAGCTACTCGGCTAATGAACGACTTATTTCAACAAACAAATAACTCACTGGAGAACTCAATATGAAACCACTACTTATGACGTCTTTACTCTTTTTCATTCTAGGTATAACTTTTTTGGTTTTGTCCAAAAATGAAAATAATAAAACTTATCAATTTTCTGGTGCCTTATTCTTGATTGCGGGAATAATGGTAGCCACTGCTCAATTAATTTGATCATTAGAAAAACCGAAAAAATAACTGTTCGTTATTAAAAGGAAGCCAGTTCTGTACATCGGTCTCCTGTTTAAACTATGGGCGGGGATGACATTAAAAAACAATCGAGGAAAATATATGAAACTCCAAAAACATTTTTTCAATAAATTACTACATCATCCAGATACACCTGTCTGGACTCTTATATGCACTATGGTAGCTATCATGGCAAGTTATAATACAGTTATTCGCTATGGTTTCTCTGAAAAAATGTTTTTTCGCTTACTGATTGTATACCCATTAATCGTCGTATTTATATATTGTCTACGAACGTTCGTAACATTACCAATCGTTCTAAAGTTACACAATTACTTCCCAAACATCATTAAAATAAACGTTCCTGGCAGGTTAGCATACCCTTGTTGGTTATATGGTTTAATGTATCAATAATGATGGTATTGTTCACAGTAATCCATCACACCCTATACCCTCAGTTTTTGATTGGTTATATTGGAAACTGGATTAAAACATTTTTCGTTGCTGTCCCTATTTTCTTTTTTGTAGCTAAACCACTTATATTCAATATGTTTGATTTGCTAAAAGCAAAACATCCCCTAATTACCAGTGATCAACCTAACAAATCTAACAACAAAGCTGATTTCTAAATCTTTAATTAAGTTTCTTCATACCACTCCTTGGCTCAATTTTCAAAGTATAGTCGTAAATAACAACACAAAGGTATTACAAATGAAAAACTATAACAAAATTATGATTATAGGCTGTGGTGGTTCTGGTAAATCAACTTTAGCTAGAAAACTTAGTCACAAAATGAACGTTCCTGTTTTCCATTTAGACGCCCTTTTATGGCATGATAACTGGGAAATGAGCAGTAAAGATGAACAACGCCATGTTATTAGCAATGTCTTAGATAAAGACCAATGAATTATAGACGGTAATTATAGCGCCACGCTTGATATGCGAGTAGCTAAAGCCGATACCATTGTTTTTATAGATCGTAGTAAAGCAATGTGTCTGTATAACGTGTTTAAAAGGTACATTCACTATAAGGGACAATCTCGACCAGACATGCACGATAACTGCCCTGAAAAAATTGACTTTGAGTTTGTGCGTTGGATATGGATATTTAACAAGAAACGAAAGCCTGCAATAATCAAAATGCTTGCTGATGTTCAAAATACCAAAAATGTTGTGGTTTTAAAAAACAATAGACAAATAGATTATTTCTTAAAATCTATTCAAAAATAAAAGAACTCTCAGTGAGTGCTTACATAAGTGCAAATTTAAACTAATATCATCTTTTGGGGGGATGAAAATGAATAAACTAAAAAAGCAGGGATTAGATGCACCATTGGTGCCAATTCTTTATATTGTTGCTGGGTTGCTAGCTCTTCTATTTGCTTTAATATTCCACGAACACTTCAGCGGTTACTTATGGACTGTTTGTTACGGTATCATCATGGTTTTGGGCGGCTTGATATTCATACACACCTCAATACGTGGAAAATCCATGATATGGGACAGCATCATTGCTGATTTAACTATCCCCGAAAACAGTAAGGTGCTGGATTTAGGGACTGGACATGGCCTTGTGCTGTTGAAATTTGCGCAACACCTATCAGAAAAAGGACATGCAACGGGTATTGACTTATGGCTTAATAAAGATCAATCAAATAATAGCCTGAAAAATACAAATGATATCATCGAATCAAAAAAGTTATCACGGGTAGCAGATGTTAAAACAGCAAACATGTTAGATCTACCTTTTGAAGAAAACCAATATGATTTTGTTGTCACAAGCTTAGCACTTCATAATATTAAACCTACTTCAGCACGTAAAGACGCTTTGAATGAAGCAGATCGTGTCTTAAAGTCAAACGGAATGCTGATAATTGTTGATACAGGACATAACAAAAATGAATATATCTCAGTGCTACAATCTAATGGTTACAGCATTCAAAAACATAAGACTTATGGCATTATTGGTTGGTGGACTGGTCCATGGATGCCCACCTATTCAATCATCGCCACTGCGCCAATAAAACAATAAAAAAGCACTCACAGAGTGCGTACATACGTGCCAAGCGTTCACGTTAAAAAGTTTGGAAAGTATTTCTTGCTATGACAGATATTGGTTACTTATACGCCCTTGAAAACAAATCATTTCCGGGCTACATCAAAATTGGTCAAACTACCAATCTTGACAACAGGCTAAAGCAATTTAATAACACGGGTATTCCAGATAGTAAGCCTACATTGCTACTATTTGCTCTAAAAATAACGAACTTTAAAAAAGCTGAAAGACTATTGCATAAGTCCCTTGCTGATAAACGCGACAGTTTGTCAAAAGAGTACTTTAAAGCGAACTTTAATCAAGTTAAAAGTGTTTTTGATTTATTATTGTTTAATGACCCTCATGCTGAATATGTCAAACCGAATGAATACAATGCGAGAATAACTGGAATTTACAAGCCAAATGTCGTACGCAAAACAGGACAACGTCCTAATAGAAGTTTTCATTATTTATCCATTCCCGTGGGTGCAAAACTAAAGTTCAAAGATGATCCTAAAATAGAGGTTACTGTGATTGACAGCAAAAACCAAGTATTATGTCGTTGCGGACACAAACATTCTCTTTCACGTGCTGCAATATGTTGTTATGACTTTTACCATAAACTACCTGAAGAACAGTCTGGAAAAGATAGAAACGGATTTGCTTGGTTCTCATACAATAAAATTCTATTGAAAGACATGAAACCCGTTGTGAATTCAGAATTTTAAGTAATTTCTATCAGATTGTCGTGCTCAATGTTTTTCTTTATGACTCTATTTTTTAACATTAAATTATTGTATATCATCCCCTAAATTACACATCCGCATAAACATAAAAGGCATGAACTTATATAATCTAGTCCGTGCCTTTTGTTATGCATTTCATTAAGTCGTGAGAGCCGTTTTGCTCATAAGTCAATAATTCGGAATGTTTTTTATCTAGGGCTGAACTGATTAGGCAACTTTTATTTTTTGATTGGCAAGACTGATTCTTTCGTTGTTGAACCAATGAATATACTTGGACACATCTAA
>NZ_MOWQ01000064.1:0-4131 GCF_002095565.1 Leuconostoc sp. BM2
AATCGCAGACGTGGCGCGCCATAAGCTTTATAGTTATTTTGCCAAATTTCACGCAACAAAGCTTTTAAAATCGTGTCTTCTCGTTGTCGTTGGCTCTCAGTATAGTGAACCCAATCAAAGTAGGTGCTTTTGGGTATTTTGAGTAGGCGAAGCACCATCATGAGTTTAAAATGCTGTTTTAGCAATGATTGGACAATAGGAAAATGGGTCTTACGTGTTACTTGCGATGTTCGCCCAGCAAAACGGCCGCAATTTTTAAAATTTCGTTTTCTTCTTTAAGTCTTGCGACTTCTTTCTGCATTGCGTTAAATTGGGCACGAGTCACTGGCTTACCAGTAACGTCCGTCCCAATGATTTGGGCTTTCTTCACCCAACCCGTGACGGTTTGTACAGCCAAATGGTATTCATTGGCTAGAGAATTAGCAGAACGTCCCTCGTTATACAAGGCGACAATTGATGACTTAAATTCTGTTGAGTATCGCTTAGCTTTCATAATATAAAAAAACTCCTATACTTGATTATCTCGGATTATGCCCTAGAAATAAAGCAGTCCGGATTTTCAGTATACGAGCACAAGGTATTAAGGGTGAGAAAGGTGACAAAGGCGATACGGGTACTGTTGACAATGCCGGCTTGACATCAGCGCCAGCTTTTGTTGAGCTTCAAACACAAGTTAATAATAGTGCTGTGGGAACTAACTTGTTAACTAATTCTAATTTTTCATCTGGACTAGGTAATTGGATGATAAATAAAGGAACTAATGCAGATTGTAAAGCAGCAGTAACAACTGATTCTGATGGCGACACTTGTATTCATATCACTGGGACTGGAAATGCGCTTGGTTTATATTGTAGTCCAGTATCTTTTAACCAAAATCAGGTAACGACTGGTTCAACATTGGTAAAAGGAACTGGTACAGTTAATGTGGTTGGGTTTGGGTATAAACCCGCCTATAATTTTGGCACAATTTCACCAGGATCTTATTCTAAGGTTGGTTCAACAATGAAGGCGGATTCCGGCCGACCCATTTTTCGTGCTTATTTCAATTCTGTTGCTGGTGTATTAGACATATACATTAAGTTTGTCAAGCTTGAAACTGGTTCTCGTGCAACTGATTGGTCAGCTAATCCATCAGAAGTTTTGACGAAATCAGATTACGCAAAAATACAAGCAGCTATTGTAGCGCTAGGAGGTTCTTTGAAATGAGTTTTGATTTAAGCGAATTCTTAACAGAAGGGTTAATTAGTAGTGTTAACGATGGATTGATTCCGTCGGACTTAGCAACTGTTTACGCTGGAAATTATCTAGTAAAATCACTGATTACCCAAGATCAGGTTACTCAAGTGTCCGACGCAATTACAGCCTATTCTGCGCCTCACTCACCCGCACCAGAAGATTATATTTAAAGGAGATCACATGCAAGTAAATAGTATTTCAGATGTTATTATCGCAATCGCTTTGGCAGCTATTCCAATCATTGGTGGTTGGATTGGTAAAGTCATTACTGGTAATAGCAAAGCTACAACGTTGATTAACGTTCTATCACCATTGGCTAAGGCTGCAATCGTAGCCATGCAAAAGTTAGGTGTGACGCAATATTTAGAGGGCGAAGCTAAGAAGTCTGGTGCCGTTGATATTGTCAAGCAAGCGTTATCAGCGCTAGGGTTATCAGACGCCGATGAAGCAATAATCAAGAACGCTATTGAAAAAGAATATGCTGTATTGATTAATGAATTGAATCAGACGTACCCACAGATAACGGCTGAACAAGCTAAAGCGCAAGAGGCAGCAACACAACAAGCTAGTGAAGTAGCGAAAGTTGATGAGTTAGCCAAAGCACAACAGGCATTAGCTGATGCACAAGCAAAGGTTAACGCCTTACAGAAATGAATAGATTAAAAACCGCCCGACTGGATTATTTCCGGTTGGGTGGTTTTTTGATTGTACGATGAATATGTGTTATTGTTGTTTCAATATATTAATAAAAAATTTGGAAACACTTATCATGATAATAGTAGATGAATCAGGCAGTATCACTAGGAACGAAAATCCTTGGAATAGATATTTTATAATTTCTGTGATCAAAACACAAGAACCAAAAAATGTCATTAGATACTTTAGAAAAGCTAAAGAAAACTATATAAAACACCATCCTGGTAAATGCAAAAACATGGATATCACAAAAGAAATAAAAGGCTCTTCAATGTCTTGCAAAATGAAATCCTATATCTTTTCGGAGCTGCGTAATCACACTGATATCACTTTCAACTATATTATTATCGACAACTGGAATTTGAAACCTCAATTGTACGAAGATCCGGAGAGATGTTTTAATTTTATAATACAGAAATACTTTAGCAGACTTAGAGGTCGCAAAAGCGATGTGGTTGATATATTGATTGACGAAAGAAATTGCACAGTTAAAAGCGTTAACAGCTTGTCAATGTATTTGCGCATTGCCCTGTGTTTAGAAAAAGATATTTTTAAAGATATTTCGAGTTGCTTATATGGAAATTCAAAAGCCTCTGACTTAATTCAAGTTGCTGATTTATTTGCAAACTGTCTTGAAAGGGCATGCCGAAGTCAAGCGCTTGGCCAAACAAATTCTGGCAATATTAGATCGATAAATATAACGCAGACAAATCACAATATGTATTTTCCTTACCAGTATAATGAAATTAGTTTTTTTAGTTAAATAGCTTGTATTTATAACAAGTGATGTGTTATTATTGGTGTGAAGGGTACTGTAATTCTTGCCAATCTGCGAACACACATTTCCTAAAATGTAAATAACGTAAGTTGCCTGTATGGTAATCAGACACATGTATGGCCCTTCTAATAGGAACTTTAGCACCGCATAACTGCGGTTTTTTATTTGCACTAAACCCGCACAAGTGATACCATTAAATAGCCCAACAAACACGGTCGTAAGTATACAATTTGTTTGTTGGGTTTTAATTTGCATTAGTATGTGAATAATTGTACAATAAAATCAAATGCAATAGCATTTTACCCAACAGAACACCAGCGCTTTTCTATTTTGTAATCCTTTAAACTAACATACCTGTTGGGTTTTTTATTTGCATTTAAAATTTAAATAGCTTACAATAAGTAAGTCTTATGTTGACACTACCCAACAGAATCATAATTTCATCTCTCCCAGACTTTAATTGTATGTATCCTTCTGCTGGGTTTTAATTTGTGATAAATTAAATGAGTAGTTCTTTCAAGGGTGGACTACAAGCTCAGCGGGTTAATTGATGTTACACTGTTGAGCTTTTTTATTACCCAAAAATAAATTACATGATACAATAATTACACAGCTCAACAACGGCTCTTTTGAATGTTATCTCTTTTGGTTTTTATGTTTACGTGTTGTTGAGCTTTTTGTTTGACTAATTAAGCTATGTAGTGATAATATATAAGCATAGTAGGTGACTACTTAGCCCGATGTGTCCTAACATTAATTCATAATATGCAAACTCTCCCATGTCGGGTTTTTTATTTGCAATAAATAAAATACAATGTTATTACTTATGTAAGAAATATTTCTGCTACAATGTAAATCTCACTGGAATATGTTAAGCGTAATGTTATCCTGATAACAAAGTACGCGAGGTACATTGGGTCGACCTAGCACGGGTCGATTTTTTATTTGCCCTCAACCCGCACAAGTGATACAATTTAATAGCTCAATAAACATGTTCTTTGAACAGTACAAATTATTCTCTCTCTCAATGAATAGTGTTTGTTGGGTTTTTATTTGCTATAAATTAGTAGGTGATATACAATAAACATGTGAGTAGATACCTCAATTATACTCACTCCCCCAAGTGTACGTCTCCCCAAGATGTGCACTTTTAATTTGCTTTATTTTAGTAAGCGCGTTATGCTTGCTTCAAACACAGAATGTGTTTTACCCAAAAGTGGTTTTTCAACGTACTATAATGCTTCGCGGTTAATCCTTTATAATCAAAATCAACCCCTTTGGGGTTTTTATATTTGGTAGATTGCAAGAATTAACCGAACACTGCAAACTGCTGAAAAACCTTTCGTGGTGATTGCCAGTTGAGTGTTTTCATTGGTCTCGCATTGATCCAATGATTAATTTGATCTAATTCTTTGGCGCTA
>NZ_MOWQ01000065.1:0-4096 GCF_002095565.1 Leuconostoc sp. BM2
AATGTCATTAATAGTACAAATGATATAAACATTTTCTGGTCAAAAAATATTTCGATAGGATCATCATGCAAGTTAACTTATTGGGTTGATACACTAACGATTTTTCATCAATAATCAGGATCAATACTATAAATCAGTTCACCAAATGTCTTGCAATTTTCACCCCGATTAATTTCGTCTATCGTATGGTTTTGAGCGATATACTTAGAAACTAGCTATTTGCGTTTTTAAAAAATGCGGCGGATACTTTTACAACTTGGGTCGGCAATTTGTAAAAGTGCCTATCCAAGTTGTAATTGGATAAAATTGTGTATTAAAAGAACCTTAGGCTAATAAAAGTTAAGATCTTTTAATTCATCTTCAGTAACTCTAATTTGTTTCACAAAATCATCATAGTCAACATATTCTTGGGGAACTTTAAATTTATAAGAAAATAGTTCTCCTCCAAATCCAGCAATATCTCCTAGCTTTTGACATCCATTTTCATCTTGACTTGGCTGTATGAAACCGCCTTTTGAGGATGACATAAGGTGAATGTAGGTTGCCAACTGGTTATAATCATTTCTCTTGTCCAAATGCCTCTTATATTTGGTATCAATTGGCGTTCCATCAAATTCAAAATCTGGATACCGATGTTGCTGACCATCACTACCTAAATTGTCAAAGAAATTCAAAGTTTCTAAATCGCTTGGTTTTCCATAATGTTTCCAGCCCGTAACTTTCCAGATATACGCTTCCCAAATCCACGCAACGTCAATAATAATACCATGAATTTTATATTCATCACTTCCAAAGCCAGTCTTATCTTCATTCAGAATTTGAATGCATAGTCGTTGTAAAGCAGAATATTCTGTAAAATAGCTATGTTTCACGGGACTAGAAATATTCTGCTGAATAACTCTTTGTCGATTAAATCGAGAATAATCATTAGTTACACTTTTTATAGATCTTATTGAATTTTTAGTGTCCTCATTCAGTAATAAAAATTCATACTCAAGTTGAATTTTTTCTATTGTATGTCTAACCAACTCAGTAATTTTGTTGTCGTAACTAAATTCACGTGTTCGATAGGCTACTTTTCCAAGATATGGAACATTATTTCTAATATGCCGCGCAATTTCGATTGATCCTTTGATATTGGAATCATCATATTCTTTGTTGATGTATTCTTTGTAAACACCTTTTGATAGTGCCTTTTTTAGATAATACGGGAATAAAAATACCAATAAATCATAATAAGACATCTCGCTTGAAGCACCCAACTTTTTATTAACCACATTGTAATTTAAAATTTTCTGTAACATATATCGCAGAAAGTAGTCTTCTTCAGTTATTTTGCTAAAACGTGAACATATTCTTAGTTCATCGTGACCATCACTAAGAACTCCAACTACATTACATGTCCTAGTAGTCCCATTTCTCTGAGTAAAAATAAAATTGTCGCTATTCAAATCAACTGAACCTGAAACTTGCTCAGGAAAAATAAGAAATTTTTCTTCTTCAAGAACTGATAAATCTTGATTTGCCAGACTCGTAACTATTGGATGGTCTGACAATTCTTCAATTGGTGAATTATCCTTGACCGGACCCAGTTTTATCATAAACTAGTCCTCCTCTTGAATTGCGAAATAGGCGTCTTCTATTAATTTTATCTTTTTCTCTGCTTCATGCTCACCCCTAAAATAATCAATCAACAGTGGCTGTAATTTATTATCCCAGAGTGGCTCAATTATTTCTTTTGATGCGCCAGCACCATCAATTGGTTTAAAGTAGCTAGCTCCAATTTCATAATCTCGTGTAAGTCCGCCTTTATTTTTATCAACTAATGCCTGGTTCAACCGTGCCATCAAATTTTTAGTATCATCATTGTTCAACATGTTGTCAGCAGATTGCTTAGCGGTTATTTCAATGAATGTAAATCGACGGCGCATAGCGAAATCAAAGATATCAACCGAGCGGTCAATATCATTCATAGTCCCGATGATATAAACATTTTTAGGAATAAAGAATTTTTCGTCTTTATCGTCATGTAGATTTGAGTATTGCGTTAAGACACCACCTTTAGGGCCACGATATTCTGGATCAATGGAAAAGAAGAGTTCTCCTAGTACCTTCGATATTTCAGCTCTGTTGATTTCGTCGATAATGAATATATAGGGTTTGTCGTTAACTCCCTCAGCAGCTTTAAAGTCTAAAAGTTCAAGATGGTCTTTCATAAACTGAAGCACCTTTTTTCTGAAGTTGTCATGTCCTCTTTTAGGCACCCCCGGCAAACCGCGATATACCTTGTACAATTGACTTTTGTTGATGTATTGATTATATCCTTTATCTGTGGTTCTCATAATACCGCCGTCTGCTTCCCAACTTTCTGACGGATGATACGTATAGCCCGGAGCTACTTCTATTTCTTGTTTTTCATCCATTTCCTCAACAAATTTATCCCAAGACTGTTCAAAATTATCAATGGAATTGACGGTTGGCTTGTATGCTTTTTCGCAGAAAGCCTTAAATATTCCTGGTACTAATTCAAATCCCACATTTGTACCCGAACCAGTTGGTCTTAACCCTTCAACAAAGTCGGTATAATCATAACTCGGATGGAATTGAACAAACCCAATTTGGTTTTGTTGTTCTTCTGTTAGGTTGTTTAAATCTGTTGTTTCTCCGTTACTGATAATATCTGCTGCCATTGATTTTGCCAAAAATGTTTTGCCAGTACCTGGTGCGCCTCGAAGAATAATATTTTTAGAATTAATGAGCAGGCTTGATCCTTTCAATTGCATGTTTGTATCACCCTTTCTGTCATGTTGAGATAAATATTTTTGATACTCTTTATACCAATTGCGTTTTTTGAAGTTAGAATAACCCCAGCCATGTCGACCATTCCCTTCAACAATGTTTAAAGAATCAATAAGTGCATCAACTTCTTGACGATGATTTAAAATGATGCTATTAATCACATCGGATATTTTTACAAATTCATCGCTCGTTGTAATAGTGAACAAGTTATCTGGAATTAATTTTAATGCTTCATTTTCAGTTGCTGTAAGACTCGTAATGTATGATAGTAACTGCCTGATAGATACCAACTTTATCTTTTGATAATTTTGTTTATCATCCCAATACCCAGATAGCCAGTTTGCTTTAGGAATCACTGCTGTCCATTTGCCCTGGTCATAAAAATTCAAAAAGTCCTGTTTTCTTTTTTGTAGTTCTGTCTGATTGGTTTTGTGAGCATTAGCGATTAATCCTGACTTATCCAAAAAGTAACTATAATCTTGCTTGATGTTGTGAAGTGCAAATTGAATTAACTGACTGGCATCATCTATTTTATCTGAATTCGACACTTTCCAAATTGTCTGTCGATTGGTATAGAAATATCACTCTCTGGGTTGAAAATCAGACTCCCAATCTATAAATAAATTATGACCATCATGAGGATTTTGTTTCACATGTCCTAATTTTTTCAATTTCATGACAGAAACAGATTTACCATTAGGGTTTTCAAACGGTAGATCATGAGTACGGGTGTACGTCGATTTTAAAATGACCACATCATCTATCTTAATTTCATTCAAAAGCGCTAGCATTTTTTGGTATTGTCCGTTGTCTTCTTGATTAACCCAACCAAGTTGCCATTGACCTTTTTCAATAAATTCATCTGAGAAATCCTTTTTGTCAATCATCGTCCCGACGAAATAAACATCATTATTAGTCATACTATAAGTAACTCCTCGTTCGTTCAACTATTTGCACTAATTATTTAAATTGTACCCCCAAACATTCGTACTAGTAAAGCAAGTTTTGTCTTGGAAGAACAATTTCAGTCACATAAATTAGTTGCCTACATAAATGATTATTTTGCTAATATATAGTTATGTCATTTTTTAGGAGAGAAAAGATGGATTTAAAAGAGAATACAAAACGTTTTTGTCCAAAATCGATGATTTTTGGCATAATTTATCAGTTAGGCAGATTGCAAGAAATAACTTGAACGAATTTAGTGACGTAGATTAAGCAAGAAGATCTCGATTGGTGTGTGCCAGTTAAGACATTTAAGTGGTCGGGAATTCAGATACCAATTGATTTGAACCAG
>NZ_MOWQ01000066.1:0-4018 GCF_002095565.1 Leuconostoc sp. BM2
AAAAGCGTCATGGTAGTTTCTGCTGCTGGTTCTGGTAAAACAGCTATGATGAGTGAAATGGCTAGATTAACAACCTCACATCACAAAAGAGTGTGGGTTATGGCACATCGAAAAGAATTGATAAATCAAATACGAGATAGCTTTAAGTTTAATGAAGTTGATTTCGAGTATGCGGTTATTAAAACAGTCAAAACTTTGGCTAATAGAATGAATAACATGGAGCCACCTGATTTAATAATTTTTGATGAAGCTCATCATAGTATCGCTAACACATATCGTAAAGTTAGAGATAAATTCCCTAACGTCCCCACAATAGGATTCACAGCAACTCCGTGGCGCATGAGCGGTGTCGGCTTTACAGATATGTATGATGATATTGTTACTGGACCAAGCATACCGTGGTTAATTGAACACGATAAGTTAGCGCCATTTGATTATTATGTTCCGACATTTATTGACATCAATAAGATTAAATTTAATTCTGCTGGTAATGCAACCGCCGATTCTATGCACGAAGCTGTCGGGGATGAGTTAGCAACATTAAATTCAATCTATGATCAATGGAAATTGTTAGCGGAACATGAAAAGACAATCACTTATATGTATTCAGTTGATAGCTCACATGCGATTGTAGATTTGTTTAATCAAAACGGTGTACCATCAGCCCACATTGATAGTAAAACACCAAAGGCTACACGTGATAAAGCTATGCAAGATTTCAAAGAGGGCAAGCTACAAATGCTTTCAAACTATGAATTGTATGGTGAGGGTGTGAATATTCCAGACGCAACCACAGTTATTATGGCGAGACCTACTAAATCATTAGTGTTTTACATTCAAGCTGGTATGCGTTCCATGCGTTATCAACCCAACAAAAAAGCGCTGATATTAGACTTTGTGGGAAACGTTAATCGGTTTGGCTTGCCTGATTACGATCATGATTGGGAAGAATACTTCAAAGGTACTAAAAAGAAAAAGAGCGGTGACTTTGAAGCGCCAGTATCTACATGTGACAATTGTTTCGCGACATTTTACTCAAATGAATGGGTAGATGTACACAGTGGTACTAACGAAGATGGTAAAGAAACGAAATATAAAACGTGTCCTTACTGTGGTGAAGTAACAGAAACGGTTGTTGAACGTGCAGAGAAAAAAGCTGTCGATATTAAGTTGAGTAAAGTAACTGATTTAGACGAGTTTGAGAAAAATCGTTTAGCTGGATTATCAGTTCGACAAGCTAAAACACCAATGCAAAAGTACAAAATTCTGCAATCTCGTTATGAGTTGAAACTGCGAGAAAAAGATGGCTACTTTGCAACAATATTTATGACACCTGATTGGAAAGAGGATTGGTATGAGCCATTCGCAGAACTATCAGGAAAATCAATAGAACAGGTTAAGGCAAACATTAAATGGGCGCATAGCCAAAAATCACTAGAACGTAATAACAAGTTAGATGACTTGAAAATATTTTAAGAAAATAAAGAGGATATAACAATGGGATTTTTAGACTTTGATACAGACGCATTGGCAGAAGTACAACAAACTAACACACGCGGCGGTGTACCAGCAGGAGTTTATGAAGTGATTATCAAATCAGTTCAGGAACGTGCTACAAAGAGTGGTTCAGAAAATACAAACTTTGACTTCGTGATCCGTAACGACATTCAACAACCGCGACAAAATGCTCATATTTTCATTCCATTCTGGCACAGTAAGTTGGAAGAAAAGGAAACACAACAAAAGACTGGTTTATACATTAGCGAACTGAAAGCTGGAAAAACAACATTCTCACTTTCTGACAGTGATTTGAAAGAGGTTAAAAAGGAATTTAACCTTGCATCAGCTTTGAACAATGCTCACTTAAATACAGACGGTAAGGCTTTGCGTGAGTTTAACACTAAAGAAGAAGCAATGAACAGTTTGATTGGTAAGCCATTGCGCATTAAAGTTTCAGCTCGTGACAACGAATATAACGGTGAAACAACTGTTCAAAACAGTTTGTTCCCGAACAACATCACTAAAACATCAGCACCACAAGTAAACCACACTTGGGAGGCTGGTAAAGAACCTGTTGTACCTTCTGGAAGTAATCCATTTGCGGCTAGTGGTAATACAGAAATTGATATTAGTAATGACGACTTACCATTCTGATCGGAGAATTAAATAATGACAGAAACAGTAGTACATGTAACGACTTTAGAGCAGTGGAAGTCGGTTTTAGATGTTTGGTTTAAACAGGGATATGCTTGGCCAGCTGGAGACAAAAAATATAGTGCAGAAATATTTGAAAGTGGTGGAAGATTTTTATTTTTAGGTGATTACATTACTTATAGTATGTCTAATCCTGATTCTAAACCATTTATCGAGTTTTCAGAGTTCATGGAACAACAGAAAGAGGATAACAAAATGGAAAAGGTTTACGAAGTTTCACAATCAGTATTTGACGAATTGCAAAGGATTAAGGCGCACGAAGGTATATCTCTTATTGGAGCGATAACCTTGAATGCACAATTTATAAAATCAATCAATGTTGGTAAAAAAGCTATTCTTAGATATTTAGCTGATGATCCAGCGATCGAGTTCAAGGTTAAAGAGCAATTGTATCGGTTATCAGGAACCGATGAAGACGACGACGAGGTTTATATGACGTTTAACTGCGGAATACCAACATGGACTTATATAAAAGATAATGCTTTCACAGCACCATTAGAAGAAATCAAAAAGTGGCAAACGCCAGCTTGGGAAATTGAGAAGGTGGGAGAATAGTTATGGAATTTAGTTTAATTAGAATACACGAAATTGGTGATTATAACAAAAATAATTTTTTACAGATGATTCGCGAGGTAGATTTACAAAGCGACGAATTTTCACACGCATTATTCATTCGCGACCTAACATGGGAGTATGTAAACCCATGAATCTAGGAGACAAAAAAGTATTTGTAATAGCAACACGCCAATGCCATTATCTCTTTGATTGATGGTTACAGAAAATAGCGATTACCGCCAATGGGTGAAAAGACGTTAGCCCAATATGGAGAAATATTATGAAACTGATTAACGAGAATAATTTAGATGCACTTTCAGACATACCGGATAATAGTATTGATTTGATTTTAACTGATCCGCCATACAATATTTCAAGAAAGAATAATTTCGAGTCTTTAAACAGAGCTGGAATAGATTTCGGTGATTGGGACAAAAACGCTGACTTACTTACTTGGATAGATAAAGTTCCAAGAATCGTTAAAAAAGGTGCATCTATCATAATTTTCAATGCTTGGCGCAATTTAGGTGATATTGCTGAAAGACTGGAGAAAAACGGATTTGTTGTTAAAGATATTATTCGTTGGGAAAAAACTAATCCAATGCCTAGAAACCGCGATAGGCGATATATCGTTGATTATGAATTTGCTATTTGGGCGGTTGAAAAACAAAATAAATGGATTTTTAACAGACAGTCTGACAAGTACGACCGTTCAGAAATTAGAGTACCTATTACAGGCAAGGCTGAAAAGATGTTAGGGAGCCACCCAACGCAGAAACCTATTAAACTCATGGAAGAATTATTGCTACGGCATAGCAATGAACACGCAGTTATATTAGACCCATTTATGGGTTCAGGCTCAACAGGAGTTGCTTGCCAGAATCTTAATCGAGACTTCATCGGTATCGAACTAGATGAAACATATTTTAAAATAGCAGAAAACAGAATCAGAGAAGCACAAACATTAGTTATATAAGGAGACAACATGAGTTATGAAATTTGATGAAGCAATTGAAAGGTTGTCACAGAATATAGATGACAATGGTGGGCAGGAGGCATATCAAGGAGAAGTGATCGGGACTTTGAAATCACTGCGTGATAAATATGCCCCTGATGTAAAAATGACAAGTGAACAAAAAGATTTATTTCTATTTTACAAACACTGTACTTGGTTCAGTGTATTCATAGCTAAGTTAAATGATCCTGAAAATGATCATTATAAATCTCTTCCTAGTTTACAAATATTTAA
>NZ_MOWQ01000067.1:0-3944 GCF_002095565.1 Leuconostoc sp. BM2
TAGCGCCAAAGAATTAGATCAAATTAATCATTGGATCAATGCGAGACCAATGAAAACACTCAACTGGCAATCACCACGAAAGGTTTTTCAGCAGTTTGCAGTGTTCGGTTAATTCTTGCAATCTACCGTAATTTAAAATCAGTTATTTGACAAATAAGAAAAATTAGAATACAATAATAACAATTTAAAAATCATAGAGGTTGCTATTGACATCAGTAGCTTGTGGAGTATTTACAGATACGAGGAAGCAAGTCAAAGGGGAAATAGCCGAAGCACTAGTACTGTAAGGTTAGTTAGCTGGGTCGTTAGTCAATAACTGGCGGACTGTCGCGCAAGCGGAGTGCTATGTGGTTGATTGCAATTTAATTGGAATCCATGGCTACTAGTTTGTGTGCTGTGGATTTTTTCTATATAGAAAGGCAAGTGTGCGACATTGATTTAATGGACGTACCTAAAGGGACTGATGGTAGAAGCAATTACAAGACCAACTGAGATGACAATTTCTTTGGCTGCAGTTAAAAATAACATTGAAGTGGTTAAAGCCACTTCTGGTGCGGATAAAGTTTTTCTAGCTGTAAAATCAAATGGTTATGGTCACGGCTTGCATACAATGGCTGAAGCTGCCGTGGCTGGTGGTGTGTACGGTCTTGCTGTTGCTATCATTGATGAAGCGTTAGCGCTACGACACCAACGTTTGACAGTCCCTATTCTGATTCTAGGTATTTCACCAGCGGAGTATGCCGAATTAATGGCTGTACAACATATTATGGCGACAGTTGTCTCGATAGATTGGCTGAAAACAGCAGAACAACACTTGAGTGGTGAACAGCGTTTACCAGTAACTTTGGGACTAGATACGGGAATGGGGCGCATTGGTTTTCGAGAACGTTCTGAAGTGGCCGAAGCAATTGCTTTTGTACAGGCACATGCAGATAAATTCGAATATGTCGGTTTGTGCACCCATTTTGCTGAATCCGATTCATCTGACACACGCTATTTTGAGAAGCAGCTCAAACGTTGGCATGCTTTGACCGACGGTTTACCAAAGCCTGAGTATTATCATGTAGCGAATTCTGGTGCAGCACTGTATCATCCAAATGAAGTACCACATGAAGTTATTCGAGTTGGTACTGTGATTTACGGTATTGAACCATCTCGTGGTGAGTTAGCTGATGGTCATGACTTGATGCCTGTATTATCATTACGTAGTCAGATGAATTTTGTTAAAAAATTACCGGCTGGAGAAGGCATTAGTTACTCTCATATTTATACCACGTCTGAAGACGAATGGATTGGGACAGTTCCAATTGGTTATGGGGATGGGTGGTTACGTTCATTAACTGGTTTTAATGTGATTGTTGACGGACAATATGTACCAATTGTAGGACAAATTGCCATGGATCAGCTGATGATTCGCCTACCGCATGAATATCCACTTGGCACAACAGTAACATTTATCGGCGTGGACGGTGATTTAGAAAACACGGTAGAAGATGTGGCGCAATATGCCAAATTAGCACCGTGGGAAATCACCACAGGTTTCCATGAACGGATACATCGTATTTTAGTAGATTAGGAGAAAATCATGACAAAAGCATATAATGTCGCTATTTTGGGTGCCACGGGTGCTGTGGGGACGAGACTCATTGAACAACTGGAACAGTCAACAATACCAGTAAATTCTTTGAAATTATTGGCTTCACCACGTTCAGCAGGTAAACAATTAGAATTTAAAGGTGAAAAAATTACTGTTGAAGCGACCACGCCAGACAGCTTTGATGGTATTGATTTGGTTTTGGCAAGTGGTGGTGGTTCAGTCTCAGCTCAATATGCGCCAGAAGCGGTTAAACGCGGGGCAGTGGTAGTTGACAACTCGAGCTATTGGCGCATGAACGATGATGTGCCACTTGTTGTTCCTGAAGTTAATGAAAGCGCATTATCATCACATAACGGCATTATCGCAAATCCTAATTGCTCGACCATTCAAATGGTAGTCGCATTAGCACCCATTAAACAACAATTCGGCTTGAAGCGTGTGATAGTATCAACATATCAGGCTGCATCAGGTGCTGGTCAGTCTGCTTGGAATGAATTGGTGGCAGAGACAACGGCTTATAATGCTGGTGAACCAGTTCACGCCAACATTTTACCAGTCAAGGGAGCGCAACACCACTATCCTTTGGCTTATAATTTATTACCACAAATTGACGTTTTTGAAGATGATGGTTATACACATGAAGAATGGAAAATGATCCATGAAACTAAGAAAATCATGTTTGGTGACAAAAATTCTAAAGCTGTCAAAGTAACAGGTACAGCTGTACGCGTACCGGTACCCATTGGACATGGAGAAACGGTTTATTTTGAAACTAATGACGGCGCTGGGGCGACAACGGCTAGCATTCAAGCAGCTTTACGTTCAGCCGCTGGTGTTGTGCTAGAAGATAATCCAGCAGAACAATTATACCCACAGCCAGTTAATGCAGCTGGTAAGCGTGAAACATTTGTTGGTCGCGTGCGTCCTGATTTGGAAAATGATGATAGTTTCCACATGTGGGTCGTGTCAGACAACCTGCTAAAAGGTGCTGCATGGAATACTGTTCAAATTGCAGAGCGTCTTGTTGCACTCAACTTAGTTAGGGTGCCACAGGGTGCGTCTGATAAGTTTCCAGTGACAAAATAAAAAAAGTGCTACTAAGCGCTTTTTTATTATCATTCACTTTTTTTGCAAAGATAAGATCATACAATATCAGTGTTGGTGACGTGTTACAATTAAGGCATGATAATCAATGAAATCATTATAATCATCGTATTTTTTAGTTTGGCTATATTGCTGAATTACCAAATCAGGACGAATGTGGCTTCTTTACAAGTTGGCGCTTACGTGCTTTTTATGTTGGCTGTGTTTGGGTATTTCATGTATACACTTTTTCGGCCTGATAATAATGTCGTTTATCATGTTGCATTGATAGTTGGCATGATTGGTGATTTTTTAGGGTTAAGTCTCTTATTAGTTTTGCTGTTTTATAGCTATAAAAAGTGGCATCAGTCGGGACACACGTTTGCTAATATGGTTTTGTCTGGCATGATTATTTTTTATGTTGTGCTTAATGTCTCTATTTATTTACCACAATGGCTGCCATCAGATATCTGGCAATTGCGTGGTGTTATTTCATGGTTGGCTTTATTTGTGTTATGGCAATTTTTGCGCTTTTTCATTACGAGTATAATTTACGGTTTTGTTATCAAGCGTCCTGAAATAGGACCATTAGTGGTGTTAGGGGGCGGATTGGTTGATGGCTATTTTGTTGGTCGCATTGTGAGTCAACGCATTAAAGCGGCGGTGAAGGATGCTAATCAAATGACACCTTACCCGATGATTGTTTTTTCAGGTGGACAAGGTGAAGATGAACTCGTTTCCGAAGCTCAAGCAATGCGAGATTATGCAGTAAAAGAGTTGCACGTACCAATTGAAAAGACAATGCTTGAAGATCAATCACGCAATACGTTTGAAAATATCAGAAATTCATCAGAAATGTTACACACACCTTTTACTTTTTATAGTAGTGACTATCACATTTTGCGAGGTGCAACATTAGCACAACAGCAAAAGGTAACTGCTAATGGGCGTGGTGGTAAGAGTCCTTTTCCATACCGGATTATTGCTTTTTTGCGTGAATTTTCTGGTGTGATGAATATTAAAAAGAAAGCACAGATAATTTGGGGCAGTCTTTTGTTTTTTGTAGCAGTAGCAGTTGTTACCATAGTTTTTAGATAAAAAATATATACAATCGTTATAAAAGTATGATATGTTATTGGTAGATTGCAAGAATTAACCGAACACTGCAAACTGCTGAAAAACCTTTCGTGGTGATTGCCAGTTGAGTGTTTTCATTGGTCTCGCATTGATCCAATGATTAATTTGATCTAATTCTTTGGCGCTA
>NZ_MOWQ01000068.1:0-3753 GCF_002095565.1 Leuconostoc sp. BM2
TAGCGCCAAAGAATTAGATCAAATTAATCATTGGATCAATGCGAGACCAATGAAAACACTCAACTGGCAATCACCACGAAAGGTTTTTCAGCAGTTTGCAGTGTTCGGTTAATTCTTGCAATCTACCATTTACTTATCTTTTCTACGTGCATTGCTGATGACAGTTGAAGAGCACTCTGAGTTTAACGATGTTCAAAGTAGTGGAGTAATTATGGATGCGGCTCTCTCAAATCTTGATGAAGAACACATTCAGCAGATAAGTCAAAAAATTCTAGGGTCGTTTGATCAATTAATTTTTTTGTCGTACAAGGCACAATTACGCAATGAATTAATTTCAGGAATCAAAAATAAAGTAGCGAAGGTTTATGAATTGGCGAAGGATGATCGCGGTAATATCATAACAACCACTCGTAATGTCAATTCAATTGAAGAGTATGTAAATACGGGAGAAGATGATGAATAACCAAATGAATCCAAGCGACTTTACGTTTCAGTTTCAAACAGCTAAATACAATAATATTGATAATTTTTTGACTCTTCATAGAATGAATTCAGTTCAAATTCAATTCTTACTGGCGCTTTTTGGTTCAAACAAGGACAAAAAAATTTCACTTAACGAAAAAGACGGATCAGATCAGCGTAGCTTTTCTCGTACTGTTTTTTCAAAAAATGCTCCAGAAATGGAGCGAAATTTTGGATTGATTACAATATTAAATAATGAAAATTTGCCATACAACGATTTGCTTAATAAAAAAGCTTTTTTGAAAAATGGGAATGGTAAAAAATTTTTTGAACTCGATAACGTTTCTGAATTTTATCAATCACTTTTAGGTGGTATTAGTTCTCTTAATGACCTAATGTTTGAATATGGTAATGATGAAGATAATATTTTTGATGCACTTTACGATTACTTAACAGAAGAGAATAATGTTGCCGTAATAGAAAGGGTTAGTGAACAAGTAAAAAGATATTAACATGGTTCATTTTTAATAATAAACTAAAATATATTTCTGTTGTATAAGTGAACAAAATTTCAAATATTTAAATTTCCAAAATATAATTCAAAACATAGACATCTATAATAAACTATTTATATCACAATTATGTGCTTTAGATCGCTATGTGAATATTTTGAGATAGCTTAAATTGAGCAACAAATACAAGTTAAAATAGATTGGTTAGTTATTCTATTAGCAATCTATATTGAAAATGGATAAGGCTTATTTTTAAGTCGTCCGCTTCGACAGAACATTTAAAAACTAGTTTTAGAGGAGCAAATAGTTTTTGATATTCTAATTATGCTCCAGATTTTTTACAATGTAAGTCGTATAATAAATCTTCATGTGTTGGATTGATGCTCCGTCTCTCATCGTTATTGCTAAAATCATGCTCATAAATCATAAATACGTACCGAAAAATTGAATGCATGGTTAGGCTTAGTACTTGCAGGGCGCCTCAAAACTAATGTCTGACTATCTACCATACTTTCAACAAAATAACTTCATCTCGTGGCTAATTTTTTTATGCCTTTCTCAGGGGGAAAGCTCATTGACGACACACATTCTGACTTCGTTTCTAGTGCCAATGTTACTAAATAATTTTTTAAATTCGTATGCTGGAATCTCGTCCTCAATTGTTACAGGCCAAACCACCAATAATCATACTCATCAAAAAATATTTTTACGCCGTCTATCCTAAGGTTATCAAAATAGTCAGCATATCCTTTTTCGTTGTTTCCATTGGCGCCGTGAATCCACCAATCACTATTAAAAAGTGCAGAAAACTCAACTGATGGTTTAGGTTCTTTTTGGAGAATATTGAAGTTATTCTGATACAAACGCCTTTTATTGACAAAACCAAAAATCTTTTCATCAACAGATCCAGGTCCTTGTTGCCATTTCTTTTCGACTATAAAAACTGTGTTTGTTTCAAAATTAAAAAATACTTCGTCTGGTTTCCATTTTTTATGATTTTGATTCTTGACACCATATTCGTTAAAAAGAACATTGTAAAATTGAAATTGCTTGGTTATTATCCCAACTTTTTTGCCATCTACTTTTCTAACGACTTCATAAACTAAACTAGACGACTTAATCATGCTGTTCGCAACATTTATTTCATTAACTTCGTATTTATTACTTAAATCTCTTTGAAGTCTTGCCACCAAATCTGTAAATGATTCAAATTTTAAACCACCACGATTAGTATTGGCACCACCTATACCGCCTTTTTTCATTTAAAACCTCCGTCAACACAAAAAAGACTCAGAACAACATTAATGTTATTCTGAGTCTTTTTTATAATAAAATCAATAAGTAGTGATAATTACCTCCCCCACTTTACCTCTTTTGGATGCATTGGAATTTATTGAACGATTAGCTTTGACATGATGAATTTTAAATATTAAATCTGAATATAAGTCTTTGATCAGTGGTACATCAGCATTTGATAACATAACTTTCACCCCTTGATTTGCTAATGCCAATGCTGTGTCTCTTAATTGTTCTTGTTGAACTAATCCGAAATTATCTTTGGTGTAATTCGTGAATGATGAAGTTTGATTCACTGGAATATAAGGTGGGTCAAAATAGACAAAATCTCCCGTATTGGCGTCTAATACTGCTTTTCGATAGTCTGCATTCATAATTTTAACATTTGAACGATTGAGATATTCTGAAACAGATCTAAATGATTCCGTTACCAAGTTTAGTTTTTTATGTGAACCATAAGGAACATTGTTTTGTCCGTCTTTGTTCTCACGCCATAGACCATTAAACCCTGCTTTATTCATGTAAATAAAACGAGCACCACGTTCGATGTTAGTCATTTTAGTAATTCTGCCGTCTCGGTCCGTTGCTCGCAAATCCACATAATATTCTTTTGTGTCTTGCTTTTCATGTTGTAACAATAGTTCAGACAATTCGTCTAAATTATCTCTAATTGATTCCCATGCGTTAACTAATTCAGTATTTGAATCATTGATGACAGCGTTTTTAGGAGCCAACCTTAGTAATAGTGCACCACCACCAACAAAAGGTTCGTAATACTTATCGTAGCCGTCCTTTGGCATACGTTTGACCAACTCAGGCAACAATTGGCGCTTGCCACCAACCCACTTGACGAATGGCGACAAAAAGTTCCCGCTCATTGCATTTTCAAAGTCTGCTACAGTCATATCAAATGTATTAGCAATATTTTCTTTAGCTATTTCATTCCAATGAGTAACTGGTGTTCTCGCCATAGACAATAACGTGGTATATTTAATATCGGCACTCAGTGCTAATTGCTTTTGAGTAAAGCCGTTTAGCTTTGCTAATTCTTTTAGTTCATTCACTATTATTGCTCATTTCGTTTTTTATTACTTAATTATAACAAAAAACACGAAATAAACAATGGAAAAATAAAATATAGGAGACTAATTTATGTCGAATAATAACAAGCCGATTGTTCAAACAGAAGGATACAATGGTCAAGAACCAACACGTATCTGTCCTAATTGTGGTTTAGAAAAACCATTAAGTGATTTCGGATGGCGTAATATGGGAGACGGAACTGTTCGCAATCAGTCATGGTGCAAAGATTGTCGTTGATAAAGAAATGAACCTATTAATGTTTATTTTATTTATGGTAGATTGCAAGAATTAACCGAACACTGCAAACTGCTGAAAAACCTTTCGTGGTGATTGCCAGTTGAGTGTTTTCATTGGTCTCGCATTGATCCAATGATTAATTTGATCTAATTCTTTGGCGCTA
>NZ_MOWQ01000069.1:0-3632 GCF_002095565.1 Leuconostoc sp. BM2
CTGATAGTGAATATCCACTACTAACGCTTGCTAATCGTCACGATAAATATTCAGATTTCCTTGAATCAATCACGACAGAAGAAGAATTAGCATTAGCTCGCTATATGGGTGGGGATGAACGAGTTTTGTTTGTGGTTAAAGAACAAGCATATACATGGTCTGTATTCGGTAACGGTGTCCGTTATGCAATTACAAAATTTAATGAACCAAAAAACTCCCTATTAACAGGGAGCTACGGAATTGCAGATATGGCAAAATCATTTCCAGCAAAACTAACCAAATCAGAAGTGATTGATTTAGGCTTTGATCCAGATATGTTTACCAATAATTAGTTTCTAGCATGGTCTTGATATAAACGGATAGGTCAGAGCGTTGTTTATCGGTCAATGTATGATTTTTGAACGACAGTGCTACGGTGCTATCAGATATATCAACTGGTTTATCACTAGTAATAGCCATACGATTATCAGTTCTACCAAGTAAATAATCCACAGTTGTGTTAAACACAGTAGCAACTTTGCCTAGAGCTTCGCCAGATGGGTTAACTCTACGCCAGTTACCTATTGTTTGTGGGGCAAGTTTTGCACGACGTTCAACTTCTGCAATTGACAATCTATGTTCATTAGCAAGTTGACGTACACGGTTATAAGTTTCCATAAATTATTACCTCTGCACAAATTGTCTCACGTTTATTTACTCATTGTCAAGAACTTGATTTGTATGTATACACATGGAGGTGTGTTTTTTGAAATATGATTTGAGAGTAGATGGCAAAACATTTAAAACTTATGAAAATTTTGATGAAGCCATACGAATGGCTAACTTATTGAATGGTGTTTATGACACGATTCCAGAAGCAGGAAGGGCAGTAGTTGTAGGCGAATACAATGACAATCGAAGAATATAAAAGACAGTCAATTAAACGCGTCAATAAGCAAGCAGCAGTTTCAGGAGCGTTTACACATTGTTTTGATACACATGCGCAATCCGAACGGCAACGTACATCAGAACGTAAGCGCAGATTAAGGGCATTGGTCAGAAGTAACATTACTGAAATTGACGTGCTTGCACAGTATTTTATGATCAGCGTGAACACGATTAAAAAGATTGCCTATTCTGCTGGTTATCATATCAGCAATGGGCAAGTTGTGGAAAGTGTGATGAGATGAAAATAGTTAGCTTACAGAGCGTGGCATTGGGTGAATAGTTATGCGAGAGATTAAGTTTAGAGCGTGGGACACCAGTACAGAACGTTATTATTACAACGTACAGGCTACGCACGATGCAGACATCGGAGATAGTTTTCAAAACATTTTAGATAACGATGAACTAATTGTTGAACAATACACAGGTATGACAGATGCGGACGGTGTTGAAATTTGTGAGGGAGACATTCTAAAAGATTTTGATGAAAATGGGATAGTTGGTTTTGTAGAATACGATGAAGCGTATGGAGAGTATAGCTGTGGAGACGATAGTTTATATGAGGCAACCAGATGTTGTGTTGTAATCGGTAACATTCATAAGCATGCAGATTTATTAGTTGATGACATCAATCGCATGATACCCGATGACATCGGCAATGATATTCATGAGTTTTTACACGGAGGAGATAAGTGATGACTGAACAGACTGTACTCGAAAAATATAAAGGTGGATTATCTTTGTTCAAGGGATTCAAAACGGTTGAACTTTTACTAGATGAAAAAAATACAAATGAAGATGAGTTGTATTTTCTTGGTTATGACGCAAATATGTATCCATTGCCTGATTTTGGTACATTTCCCTTGAACTATCAAAGCGTTATTAAATTGGCTGTAAAATCAAGACTAACTGATTGGAAAGGGGCTGTTTATATTGACGGCACAAAGGTATTAGGGGAATGACTAACCCACTAACAGAAGCGGTGCAGTTACCAGTGGAGGGTGAATGATTAAAGGAGCAAAGCGTGGTTCAACTCAATAATGATTTATAAAGGCAAGTATCAATATCTGCACCGTTATACCAAAAATAGAAATTACTTTCGTGCCATGACTATGTATTAAAAAGCCAATCAGAAGAGTAATCAGCAGTAGAATAATCATCAAATAGATTAAAGCGTGAAGTAATAGCAATGTCATGCTTAGTTATCCAATCGTTTTTTAACATTATAACATTTAGAAGGGAGATTCATGAAAGTAATAGACAAACAAGTATACATCGTGGGTTATCGCAAGACAGATAATGACGAGTGGGAAACATCTGGTACAACTTATGGCAATCAGATTGACGCACAAGCGGTCATAAATAAATTGAGTAAAGAGACAACACAACAGTTGAAGCTGTTTAAATTTGGAAGGGCAATACCATTATGAACTACAAAGAACTAAGCAACAGCTATAAAACAACAGAACACTTTAAAGACCGTTTACGTGAGCGATTCAACGTGTTCAATAATCAACTACAATGGGCGCAAACATTTTTCAACTCACAACCACGGTTGGTTAATGAAATTGATAATGTTCAGAAGTGGAGCAATGGAAACATTGTTGTGGTAACAGATGTTAAAGACCACGCCTATGTCACAGCATACAGTATTTCAAACAATGTCATTTTAGATGCTGCAAGTTTTGCTAAATTTCAAAAGGTCGCTAATGATCTAATCGAAAAGAAAAAGAAAGCAACGGTTAAAGAAATTTCTGCAATCAAAAAGTCACTGGTAACAAAGCTATCTGATATTGATAACAGTTTGAAATTAGTGAGTGACACTAATTTATCTATTCAAAGTAAGTTGGATGAGCTGCACAGTTATGAAGAACGAATTGCTATTTTTATGGAAATCGTGATTGTGGAGGGTTGATAAATGATTTGGATAGCGATTTACGCAACAATAATCAGTGGTTTATTGTTATGGCGGTCAGAGTATAAACTATATAAAATAAATGAAGAGTTTGAACACTTGGATATTCGTATTGACGGTATAGGCGACAAATTTCACGAACATATTAGGAAAGAAAAATTTGTCAGACTATTCGGAGAGAATAGTAAAACCGATTTATTTCAATACTACGATGGTATATTTACTTACTCACAATTGTACGATTTATACAATCGCAGGTATGTCAATATTGATCCAGATCGTGTTACGCGCATTGACATAAGTAAATATACCCAGAAAGGAACAAAATAATGCCAACATTGAGTGAATTAACTGATTTTGAAATCAAGCTAAAAAAGATGCTTGAAGATGAACAAATTGATACGCAAACATTTGAAGACACAGTCGCTTCACTAGATAAAGACGCAAAGATTGACGGACTATATTCCGTGGCTACAAACATTCAGGAAACAATTGATATTCTAACCGCACGTATCAAAATGAATCAAGAACGTGTTAAGTCAGAAAAGAAATCACTTGAACGATTGCTAAATTACGTGGCGTTTGTTATGGAAAAAGCCGGTGTTAAAGAACTGCGTACCCACACATCACTATTCACGATTAGGCGTAGCGTAGCGGTTGAAATTGATCCAGAAACATCACGTATTCCAGATGAATTTATCAACGTTAAAGAAACAAAGACACCTGATAAGGCGAAATTAAAGGCGTTTATCAATACCGGTGGAAAAGTTAAGGGTGTGGCAGTTATTGAACG
>NZ_MOWQ01000070.1:0-3556 GCF_002095565.1 Leuconostoc sp. BM2
GTACTGATAGACCTAGTCATACTTACAAGGCAAAATATAGCCTTGCAGACAGGTGGAAAATGACAATTAATGGCTTTGTGACAGGCGAACGAAATAATCAAGCTATGAGTTTAGCAGGTTATCTGTTTGCCATTGATGTCACACCACAAGATATTTATGACATTATGCAGTCAGTCAATGAACGGAGTAACGAACCATTACCCGATCATGAACTCAATACCGTATATATGAGTGCTAGAAGACGTGAGGAGAAAAAACGAGCAAGGATGAGTGAGTATGGCAGAGATTGACACAACAGCATTACCAACAAGGCAGACTATCCCTGATTGGTTAAACACAAATGATAACGGGGATGTGAAAGGCATTGACACTTTGAAATTGAGTGAAGCAATCATCAAAGATAGCCCCGTCATTGGTGTACCTTTCAATGGGAGCATTAGATACTACAAATACAATGGCATATCATGGGAAAACCTAACCGAGAAATCAGCAAGGGCTTATATTGAACGTGAAGCATTAGAAAAGTTGAAACGATACCATGCTTACAATGTGAAGCGCATGCAAGACGTGAGCAAGACAACACTTATTCAAACGATTAGTGAACACAACCCGTTTGAAGACCAACGTACCGACATTATCGCTTTTAAAAATGGGACTTATGAGATTGAGACAGGTAACATCACACCTAATCAACAATCACATTATCTAGTCAATGGCCATGATATTGAGATTAACAAGGACGGACAAGCGCCTAACATTGAAGCATGGGGCAGTTATTTATTTGGTAACTCATGGCAGTTTATCAAAGAGCTACTAGGCTATGCTTTCATCCCCGAGTATAAAACATTTAATACAATCGCAATTATTGTGGATGAAATGGGTGGGACTGGTAAAAGTTATTTCTTTGATAGCATTGTCTTCCCACTACTAGGAACTAAAAACATTGTCGCAAAGGATATGGACACAATCGCAGGTAGTAACGGCAAGAGTGCAAGATTTGGACTAATCGGACTATTTGAGAAGTTGAGTAACATTCATTTAGATCTACCAGACACTCGTATCGAAGTTCCCGACACATTACGCAGTCTATCGGGTGGGGACAGAATAGACGTTGAAGCCAAGAATGCAGACGCATTAAGTTTAAAATTCTATGCTTTGTTGTTGTTTGGCGCTAACCAGACCCCTAACATAGCCGTCAATGTAGCATTATCACAGCGTATCAAGATTGTACCCGTGACAGCACCAAGAGCCAGAGAGCGACCACAAGAACAAGCCAAGCGAGCGTTATTGTGGGATGAAAAACAAGCTATTAAGGAAGTAGGCGCATTTGCTTATAGTGTTTTAACAGCTTATCAACAAGCCAAGCAACGGGGCAAGTTTTCAACCAGTGATGAGATTGAAACAGCAACAAGAGAATGGCTAGAACGTCAAAATTTAGTCACTATGTTTTTAAAAGATGTTACGAGAGAAGATGACAATTTATATAGCGGTGGCGTTAGTATCTCTCAAACGTGGGACTTATTTCAATTATGGTTACAAGATAATGGTATACACAGCAAATTACAACGTAAGCAGTTTAATGGCCGTATGGAGCAGTTAGGATATAAAAAAATAAAGACACGTTCACATCAAACGGGCAAGACGACAGAGTACCCTGTCTGGAGTTGGGACGGTTTAGATTTAGACCCGTATTTTAACGAATAAAGGTAATTTGTTCCATAAAAACAGGGGTTGAAGCCATGGTATAAAAGCATTTGTCATCAAAATGTGCTTTTTTTGTACCAAAGCCAAAACGCTGTAACGCTTGTGGCGCATAGGTTTAACACCTTGTGCCATTTGTTCCAATACTTTTCATAAAAAAAATAAATAAGCCTATATAGTGTGTAGTATGAAAAAAAGTTGGAACATTTGGCACAAAAAATAAAAGTCAGTTATATCAAGGGTTACAGGCTACAAAATCAAAAAAGCAACGGCACATCATAGGCTTGTCTTTTGGAACGAGCCACAAAATTAGCAGAAAACAACCGAAAAGGGGATGAAATGAATTATATAGTTGGCTTTATATTTATAGCATTAATTGGTTATATCTTTGAACAACATAGACGTATTCATTATTTAGTGAAGCGAAATATTGAGCAAGAAAATTTAAAAGTGATCCAAGACCACCAATATGACACACTAAAGCATTTGACTAATATGTTAGATAACACGTTAAAGGCTTTGGGGTATGATTATCGACAATTTGATAAAAATAACTTTGTTAAGCACGAACTCACACCAGAGCAAATACAACAGTTATGGCAAAGTCAGCAACGAGAGATTAAACAATCAGATCACGAAGTCACACAGTTTGATGTTGAGTTGAAGAAAGGCGGATTGTACGCTTGGTGGCATAGTTTTAGAGATAGATAGACAAAAACAAACATAAATAAACGGACATTTTTAGTAGCTGAAAATCAACGTTTCCAATGGTTTAGCTTATGAACATTAAAATACAGAGGTTGTATTTTACTAGTAAGGAAAGTTTTTATGAATATCAACGATTTAATGAGTAGGTTTCCACGACCCGAAAAAACCTATGCAGAGAAAGAAAGCACCATGTTTTATGTATATGTGTTTAATTTAGTCATGGATGAGTTGATCAGACGCAAGCTAACTAATCGTAGAGCTATCAATTATGTTTTGAGTTTTACAACGCACGGAAATAAGTCCAGAGCTTATCAAGAAACACATCCTATGGCGAGTAAACGGACAGCTAACGTCAACGCTAATAAATACCATAAGCGTTTTGATGTATATGTAGCGCAGTCAATCAGCATGCACCTAGTATATAAAGGCAGGTTAGCACTAGCAATGGCGATTAAAGACATCAATGTACACGGCATTGAACGATATGTAAATAAATTGATACTTGAAGTGTGGAAAGGAGAATAGATGACAGCAAGTAATAATCATCCCCAGCAATGGGCTATGTGGTTAAAGCGTTGTGAAGCGCACAAATACATCAGTGTGGCGGATAATACTTTTATCAAACGATACGTGAAGACAGGCAAGGTAAAAGGTTATCCCACAGAACATGGCAAAAGATACAATCGTGATGAAATTGATGAGGCTGTGAGACATTATTATGATTAACAATGTTTAAGAAAGGGTTAAGCGAACAACAACATCATAACAGTGTGAAATAATGAAAGCGTGTGAACATGCTTTTTTATTTATCTTCAAACACTGCTTACTTGCTGGTAAGGATAAATTATGAAAGTACAACAAATAGAAACATCCAAAGGTAAAACATGGGAGGTAGACGGCTATCTAATCAATGGTGGTCAGAAAGTTAGAGTTAAAAAACGTGGCTTTGATAGTAAACGAACAGCACAACAATGGTTTAATAATGAAACTGTGTTGTTTGATAATGGTGAAAGTCGATACAATAAAACTTACTAACATTAAAGGTGAAGATTAATCTCGGCGGAGATAGTCTTCACCTATTTTTGATTTATTCTAAAATAGGTTGTGAAGCATAGGTCGCGGAGTTTTTTGGCACTGGATGTCGTGA
>NZ_MOWQ01000071.1:0-2617 GCF_002095565.1 Leuconostoc sp. BM2
GCTTCGTTAAATAATGCGTTTGATACTGTCATGATAATTTCTCCTATCTCGTTGCTTTTATAGTGGTTCACTCTTGCACTTAAATGTATCTATTTGCCTTTAATTGACCTGTATTGTCTGGTATGATATGTGTATATACTAATCAGTTACAAAGTATTTGTTTATTTAATAATCATTCAATAAATAAACTATAACCAATGATTAGTTACTAAACAATACAGTTTATAATTTCTTAATTTAGTTTTATTTTTTACTAAGCTCTTAATAATTTCTTAAAGGTATCTACTATGTCTATCACTGCTAACCGTATAAAAGAATTACGCAAACAAAAAAAGCTCACTCAAAGTGAACTTGCTAAAAAAATTAATGCCTCTCGTATGGCGATTGCTAACTACGAGACTGACCGTAATAACCCCTCTTATGCCATGCTCTCACTGATTGCTGACGCCTTAGATACCACAGTGGACTATTTACAAGGCAAGACAGACAGCCCGCTTAAAACGCCTCACAATGGCTCTGATGACGGGGATGATAAAAAGCACGTAGATTTAGCTGATGATGAGTTAATTATGTCTTTTGAGGGTAAAGAACTATCAGAGGACTATAAGCAAGCCATTATCGCAATGTTAAAAACTATGCGAGAGGGCAAACAATAAATGTATGAATATCTAGACTACAGTTCGCCTCTCGAATACTTTGATGATGTTATTGTGAAATATAATGTTGAACGTTCAACTCATAACCGAATAAATGTCGTTGAAGTTCATGGCCATGAATATGATCCAGACGTTGCATCCCCTTTTGACAATACAATCATCATTAACCCCAACTTCAAAACAAAGTTTTCACTACCATTCCGAAAATTCCATGAATTACAGCATGTTTTGAATGGTGAACAGCATAAAACTTATGCATTCTCACCTTTGGCCAAAAGTGATGCTGAAATTAGTGCTAATTCTTATGCGTTTAAAATGTTAGCTGATTTCTACTTTGACGAGAATACAAACAGATACAGTAAGCTTTATGACTTCATGGCGTACTTTGGTATACCTATGTCGCTTGAAAGTGCTGTACTGAAGAATATATAGGAGTTGACACTATGACATCTTTTTTTCTAGCACTACCTTTTCTTTTTTCTGGTACAACCTTTATTACACTATCCAAGCGAGATAACAACAAACAATATCAGATTGCAGGAATACTACTTACTGTAGCCGGATTAATCTTGTTGTTGGTATCAATGTTTAACCATTAATAAATTATAAATAAAAAGCCACCTACTATCAGTAAGTGACTTAAAATGAAAAAATAACTTGTTATCTTAACAAGGGAGCCTGCTCTGTGATACGCTTCCCTGTGCAAACTATGGGCGGGGATGATTACAATAAAACTTTTAGAGCAAGCTTAATCCGTTTGCAAATACTGTTTTAAACCATATATGTACAACACTATTTTGGAGATTGGGAGATCTTATTTATGCGTATTTTTCTTATAGTTTTGAGAGTACTACAAATTATTTATGCACCTATTTTTTTAATGATAGGCGTACTGACGTTTAAACAAAACTTTTTTTTGAGCTTATCAATGATATTTGGAAGCTCAGTATGGTTACTACATATTTTCAAAAACAAAATTAGCATCCCCGTTAAACTACAACCTTTTTTCAAGAGATGGTATCTGACATTTTTCCCGTTGTTTTTTATTGGAATAATATTTTCCCCTCACACTAAGAGCTCAGACCAACCATCACAAACTGAAACCATTTCACAATTAACTACCTCAACGTCAAAGTCAACTAAAAAAGAAAACGTTACATCCAAAAGTTCATCATCCGTTTCTTCCGCACCTCAAAAAAGCTCATCGTCTGTTTCTTCGATATCTCAAAAAAACTCCTCATCTTCTTCAAGCAGTGCCTCGTCTGCAACAAGCACATCTAAGTTAGAAACAAACGAACATATAACAATAACAAAAAATCAAAATGATTTAACTGTTAGCGGTGATTACACAAATTACATTGGTAAATCACAGAGTCCCGAAAACATATCCTTTAAAGTTAGCGATGTAAAACTGAGTGATGGTGATTACCATATTGAATGGCAACCGGGTTTTTGGTCGGGTTCAGACCCAGATTATGCGTATGCAACAATCACGCTTAATAATGATAAAAATAATTTAATTCAAGTAATGAAAGATGAACCTCAGAACTTAAATATTAAAAATTCCGATATTATCAATATTCAAATGTTTGGTAAGGGTACAGGCGACACCTTAAAGTTCAGTAAATAAAAGTGGGTCATTATAATGAAATTTTTAATAAATTTGATATTAGTATTTGCGACTGGCGGTATATGGCTAATTGTCATGTTGGTTTGGTATCTAACACACCAAAAAAGATAATAAAAAAGCACTCACAGGGTGCGTACATACGTGCCAAGCGTTCACGTTAAAAAGTTTGGAAAGTATTTCTTGCTATGACAGATATTGGTTACGTATACGCCCTTGAAAACAAATCATTTCCGGGCTACATCAAAATTGGTCAAACTACCAATCTTGACAACAGGCTAAAGCAATTTAATAACACGGGTATTCCAGATAGTAAGCCTACATTGCTACTATT
>NZ_MOWQ01000072.1:0-2562 GCF_002095565.1 Leuconostoc sp. BM2
TAGCGCCAAAGAATTAGATCAAATTAATCATTGGATCAATGCGAGACCAATGAAAACACTCAACTGGCAATCACCACGAAAGGTTTTTCAGCAGTTTGCAGTGTTCGGTTAATTCTTGCAATCTACCATACGTATATAGTGACTAACATACACGTGAATATGTTTGTAATATACTGACGTGTATGTTATCCGTTAGACTGTTATTGACCTTGATATTAGACTGGATTTTAACTAAAACGATTAGTAAGATCTTCTCATAATATTGTGCTAATCAATTTAATTAATAGTCGTCAAGTAACTATGTCTGTCTCAATTGACAAGTGCGCTTGTTTATAATCGCACACAAAAAAGCCATCAATGGACGGCTTTATTTGCGCAGTAAATCAGGTTTGATTGACTCACTGTTTAACTTTAGAAAAATGCTTTGAAAAGCCATGCAACAACAGTAAATATATGAAGTGAGATATGATAATTTCTTGCAAGTTAATTGTAATTTTTGATGAAAGCAGACTACTGAATTCGCATGTCAAGACCTCTTCTGAACCTCTTAAATATACCACTTTGTGAAGAACAAAACAAGGTATATTGTTAATTATGTTATCGAATGATAAGGACAAAACAAAAAAACAATGCCCTGAGGCACTGTCAAATATTGTTATTTGTGGAACCACTTCTTGATTGGCTTGCGGAATCCAAAGGCTGCGCCTGCTAGTGCAATCGCCGCTGATTGCCAAGCACTTGTTTTCTTTTGTTCAACTTGAGGCTGCTTTATTTGCGCTGCTAACAAAGTCATCAATTGCTGGTTAGTTTCATCATGTGATGATGTATTGGGGGCATTTTGAAGCATTTGTAACTGTTGACGAAGTTGGGAAACCTCATCATTATTGACAGCATCTTTACCTTTTAATTGTTGCTCGAGGTTTAGATTAGTTTGCTTCAAAATCTGGACTTGTTGCTCAAGTTCACTGAGGCTACCAGCATGAGTTTTAGCACTTTCTAACTCAGTGGCACTGATCATCGCTTTTTCATGCTCTGATTGATATTGTGCCCGCTTGTTACTGATGTCTTCTTCCAGCTTTTGATGCATGTCTAGCAATGATTGTGTGTTTTGAGCTAATAACTCATCACGCAAAGCTTTAAGACTGGTTAGCGTCTCTGTTTGCGCTTGTGACGTCACTTCTGAAACCTGATCGTCTACTGTGGCTTGAAGATTACTTTGCAAGTCTTTAGAACGTTCTATAAACCAGTTATCCAGCTCTTGATTAACAGATACTTTCAAAGCCTCTAAGTCACTTACAAAGTCACTCTTGAGCGTTTTGAGTGTATTATCATGACGCGCATTCTCATCTTCTACAGCCGTGCGATAACCTGCTTCACGAGCTTGATGTGCTTGCGCATAACGGGTTTCAAACTCTGTTGCCCGTTCTTCCTTCATTTGTGCATCAACCGTCTCAGAAACATTAGTGTCACGTAACTGTTCAACTGCTGCTTTAGTCTTTGCTTGTTGTTGTTTCAACAAGTCGGACATCGCTTTGCGTATCTTTTGCGTGTAAATGTTGCTGGTATCATTCAAAAAGTCATTTGCTTTGGCTTTGTCAGCGTTCAAACGACTAACCACGTAATCGGGGTGTTCCGCAGGTAAATCAGCTTTGACATCACTCAATTCCAATGCATTTGGTGTCAGGTTGACACGATCAATAAACTTCTGTGTGGGATCACTTTCGGTCACGACACCCTCTGAGTTTTCTTGAGTCGGAACAACAGGTCGAACAATCGGCTTCACTGTTTCAGCAGTTGATGGTTGCTTTGGCTGGTCAACTATCTTAGGAATATCAGGTACAGTCTTTACGACCTTTTCCTGTGATTGGTCACTAGTTTCATTGTCAACATCTTGAACTAGTGGTGGCTTGACTTCAATCGTTGTGCGTTGGAACTTATTAGGCTCAACTGTTAGGACTTCACCAGTTTCACGCGCTTGTCTAAACTGTTCCTCAGAAGGTAAATCTGGCAAATCATCTGATGACAGACTACCATCAGCAAGCACGGCATCCATCAGCGGTTGTAAGGCTTCAACAATAATGTCATAAGTCATATCTTCATCTTGACGAATTTCTGTGTCGTTAAAAATATGATCAGCGGTACTAACAACAATGTTTTCAAAACCTGCTGTGAGTGTCGCTCTTTCCCAACTTAATCCGGTTGGTTCAGCACGACCTTTTTCATTAGTGATAAAGTAGACGACATTGCCTAAACGAACATCATGATCACCTGCCCGCACCACATCATTGACTAAACCAGCAGCGAATTGTTGTAGCCCTGACAGTGATACATTCGGCCAGATTTCACTTACCCCACTTTTTTCTGCCAGGTCTTGAATCATCTCATCATTGAGATCAATTTCAGTTTGTTCAACACGGGCAAAAAATGGATCACCGATACTAGTTTGTTTTTTCTTCCCAAACATATCTTATTCCCCCGTTCAGAATGGCCAGTTGATGACGTTTCCGCCACCAGCGGTTGTAGCTGTTTGCCAAATCCATGTCAGCAATAGTCCAGTTAAGG
>NZ_MOWQ01000073.1:0-2544 GCF_002095565.1 Leuconostoc sp. BM2
CGACATATCGGCGAGTTTATCAAAAAAGCGTATGAAGAACATTTGCGTGATCCAAATAGATTTATCGTGATGTTGATACCATCGAGAACTGATACAAAGTATTGGCATGAGTACATTCAGGATAAGGCGACAGTTAAATTTATTAAGGGACGTTTGAAATTTGAAATTGATGGGGAAACAATGGATGCAGCACCATTTCCAAGCGCGCTGATAATATACGGATTATAGGAGACAACATGAGTTATACAGACATACCGCAAGAACTGCGAGACCTAAGGCAATGGGGGCTGTATCATCGGATTTGGCAACCAAGTAAAAATAAATATACCAAAGTACCTGTTGACCCTTATAGTGGTGGCGCTGGTAAGTCTAACGACTCTAGTACGTGGTCTGACTTCGCAACAGCATCAAATGCTATGGAACACTTTGCTAACGCTGATGGTTTGGCTTTCTACTTTGCTAACGGTTATTTTGGAATTGACATTGACCATATTAAGTCAGATGTTGACGGCTTTATTGAAGGTGATCGTGATAATAATATCGTCGATGAGTTTGTTAGCTCAACACAATCTTACACAGAGAAGTCTATGAGTGGTGAAGGCATTCATATCATTGCCAAAGGAAACCTACCAGAAGGGCAACGCCGACATAACAACTTTGAAATGTATGATAATGGACGTTTCTTTGCGCTCACAGGTGACACAATCACAAAATCAGAATCAATTATGAAAGTGCCTGATGAAGTTATTGGTCGCTTACACCGTAAGTATTTTATGAAAGCAAGTAAAATCAACGTTGATTTAGGTGTGGTCGATAATACAGTTACTGAAAGAATTGATACACCAGCCTTGCTAGAAATGATGTACTCAAGCAGTGCCGGTGTACGCATTAAACATTTGATTGACGGTGGTTGGGAAAATGATTATGCGAGCCAATCAGAAGCTGACTTAGCACTAGCTAATTACTTATCATTCTGGACCGGACGAGACTTTGCACAAATGGACGAGATATTCAGAGATTCAGTCTTGTTCCGTGATAAATACAATGAGAAGCGTGGTCAGACTACTTACGGTATTGCATTATTGACTAAGGCTATTTCTGAACAAACAGAGGTCTATCACGGCAAAAACTTGAAACCATTAATTGATTTAGATGATTTGCCAACATTTTTAACAGGCAATGCAGAAATTGTTGCTGAAAAAGACGACAGTCCAAAACAAAAGTTCTTTTCTTATGATGACACAGGACTAGCAGAGCGTTTTCAGTATTATTATGGTGATAACTTTTTGTACGATACAATCACGCGTAAGAGCATGTATTATGACGGTCAAGTGTGGCAAGAAGATAATTACCGATTGCTAGAAAAAACGATGAATAAAACAGTTGATCGTATTAAGGAAGAACCAGAATTTACGATTGCCCCAGAAAACATGGGTGATAGCAATAAAACACCTGATGAATTGAAAGCTGCATTCAAAAAGAAGTCACGGTCACACAGTGCTAAAGAAAATGCAATCAAAGAGCTTCGCAATTTAATCACGATAACAACAGATGATTTTGATAAAGAATTGAGCATTCTTAACACGCCAAGTGGTGTACTTGAATTGACTAGTGGAGCGGTTAAAGAATCTACCCACGAGGATAGATTCACTAAAATAACTAACGCTGAATATAATGATAAAAAAGCACCAGAACGCTGGTTAGCATTCTTAGAGCAAACTTTTAAAGGCAATGAAGAGTTAATTGAATTTACACAACGAGCATTGGGTTATGCAGCTACTGGAACAATGGACGAAGAAGTGATGTTCATATTGCACGGTAATGGTAAAAACGGTAAATCTGTATTTATGAACACGATTGATTATGTGTTGGGAGATTATTCAATTAACGTTGATCCAGAGACAGTATTTGCCAGTCGTTCACGAAATTCAGGTGGTCCAAGCGGTGATATTGCACGAATGAAAGGCGCACGTCTAATGGTTCTATCAGAGCCAGAAGAAGGTAAACCACTTGCTGAAGGTCTCATTAAGAAAATTACCAGTAAAGATACTATCACGGCTCGTAAGCTACACAGTAATGAAATTGAGTTCAGACCAACTGGAACAATCTTCATGATGACTAACCACAAGCCAATTATTAACGGTACCGACGACGGTATTTGGAGACGTTTGATTTTTATTCCATTCAGAAATCAAGTGAAAACTGAAAATATGGATAAAAAGTTGGAAGATAAGTTGCGTACGGAAGCTGATGCAATCCTTGCATGGATTCAAGAAGGCACAATGAAATGGCAACGTGACGGACTTAATCCACCTCCGGTTGTTTTGAATGAAACCAATGAATACCGTGATGAAATGGACGATGTGCAGTCATTCATTGAGGAGTATTTTGATTATTCAACTGATGAACGCACAGAGTTTAAAGAAATTGCAACACGCTTTGATACGTGGAAAAGGTTACACGGTGTTGATATGACTAACAAAAAGTTAGGTCGTGAATTGGGAACTAAATTTGAGAAGAAAAGATCACACGGTAAGGTTTACT
>NZ_MOWQ01000074.1:0-2488 GCF_002095565.1 Leuconostoc sp. BM2
GGTAGATTGCAAGAATTAACCGAACACTGCAAACTGCTGAAAAACCTTTCGTGGTGATTGCCAGTTGAGTGTTTTCATTGGTCTCGCATTGATCCAATGATTAATTTGATCTAATTCTTTGGCGCTAACTGTTTCAATTTTGCGTTCTTTCGGTATAAAACGACGGACGTATCGATTTAATATCTCATTACTCCCACGTTCTTCTGGTGAATATGGGTGCGCAAAATAGACTGGAATGCCTAGTTTTTGCTCGATTTCGTTATATTTTGCAAATTCTCGCCCACGATCAACAGTGATGGACTTGGCATTTTTGATCCCTTGAAAAAAATGAATTAAGACTGGTGTCACTGCCTGACTATTGCGCCCAGTGACCTGTCTCACGATATGTTGCCGGCTTAGTCTTTCAGTAATTGTCACCAGCACATCACCACGTCTTTTACCCGATTGCATAGTGTCAACTTCAAAATGTCCAAAGGTTTGTCGTGCTTTCACACTTTCAGGTCTCGTTTCAATCGAACGACCATGCACAAATACTTGTCGTCTACCATCAGATTGACGCTTTTGACGGATACCTTTGTCAGGCAAATCAGCCAATGATAGTTTGAGTCGACCAGCATTGAGCCAATTATAAATCGTTTTGAAAGGTAACCCTAAAACATGCGCAGCGGTTTCTGGTGACCACTTCAATATACCAATGTGGTGATTCAAAAAGACAGCGATAGCTGGTGTTAGCGTGTCATGAAGACCACGTAGATGACGTTTTTTCAATGCCAACGCATGAGCAATGTCAGCTTTATAGGGTGTCACTTGATGAATTTCAATCACAACGGTTGAAGGAGAGCGTTTAATAAAGCGCGCAATGGCACGAACAGAATAATTCAATTCGAGTAAAGTTTGAATGACAGTGCGTTCTTGAGATGATAAACTAGTCATGAGTCGCAGTTCCTTTATGGTTGTTTTAGACAATTACCATTAAAGGCGCTGCGGCTTTTTTATTCAAGTGTTCGGTTTAATTTTACAATCTACCGATAATAATAAAAAATAGTCTAATTTATCTACTTCTGAGCACCGCAGCGAGCATTTATTAAAAATATGGAACATATAGGGTGGTCTACATTATATTTTGAACGAAGTTTTTACCAAAGAGTGTAGTGATGGCTGAAACTATACGATTCTCAAATTATTTGTGTTGTTATAAGAAAAAAAAGCTCTTCAGTTTCGTTACTGCTGAGCTTTTTTTGATTTTTTTTCAATTTTTAAAATTAGTATCAGGGCAATCGTTTTATTGACTGCGAAAGGGAAAAACGGGAATATATTTTAGAAAGGCAAATTTAAACTTTTAAAGTAAGCACTTTTAGTTGTTTCAGGGTTCATCTCAGAGGCTTTATTAGAATTACCACTTAAATCGTTGAAAATAGCTACCGAATCATTTCCAACATAGTGATTAAAAGCAGTCATTTCTAGTCCATCTAAATTAAAACTTATTTTTTCATCCATACTACCAGTGAACTTAGATTGAGAAATAGAATGATCATCAGTGGTTGTTTCGTAAATTGTTGAGGTATTTTTATCAATTAGGTATTCAATGGCATAGTCATTGAACCGCACCTCGTATGCCTTGACATTTTCTTTATATTTATTTTTTGCAGCTTCTAAATCTTTACTTTTTTGTTCACTAGCTTTTTTGTCCGCCAGTGTCTTTTTGGCTGAGTCACTAGGCTCCAAGTATAACTCAACGGATACACCGTTATTTGTTTGTTTCACCTTGACATCGGTGACTATATCAGTATCAGAAACTTCAGTAACCTCATTATCGTTTGATTTTGACGTTACAACAATTGAGGAAGATATCCCTTGAATTGAACTCTTAGCTTCTGTGAAGGATTTTGTTTTTAGTGACATTTTTTTAACTGCTACTGCTTCTTTTTTATATTGCTTTGTCCGCTTGTTTTTTTGTTCAATTGTATGAAGTCTCTCAGGGCTGGGTACTACTGTAACTATTTCGCTCATCTGCTTATTATTATATTTTGTCGTGATTTTGATGTTGGTATTTTGTTGAATATTATCATCATAGGTTAACTGGAAAGAGCCTGTAGCATCGGCCGTTGTGGTATCACCAAAAATTCCAAAACCAATTTGAACACGTGATTTGGGTGCCACTTGCCCTTTTATATGCACGATGTGATTGTTATTTTCATTAACTTTTTCTGGAAGTTCAAGAAAAAGCGTACCGTTTTTCTTGAATTCTAACATTTGCGGACTTAGTTTACTATTGTCGATATTAGTTTTAACAATTGATCCTGCAATTGCAATCACTATTATAAATAGTGCGATACCGATCGTCTGAAATTTTTTCTTAACGGCAGATTGTAAAATTTAAGTTGAACATTTAAGTGGACAGAAAAACCCATCAAGGTCTTTAATGGTGTTACCACAACATTCCATTAGAAAGAAGGACCTTAATGGGCACCACTATTTTATCATTCCA
>NZ_MOWQ01000075.1:0-2195 GCF_002095565.1 Leuconostoc sp. BM2
GGTAGATTGCAAGAATTAACCGAACACTGCAAACTGCTGAAAAACCTTTCGTGGTGATTGCCAGTTGAGTGTTTTCATTGGTCTCGCATTGATCCAATGATTAATTTGATCTAATTCTTTGGCGCTAACTGTTTCAATTTTGCGTTCTTTCGGTATAAAACGACGGACGTATCGATTTAATATCTCATTACTCCCACGTTCTTCTGGTGAATATGGGTGCGCAAAATAGACTGGAATGCCTAGTTTTTGCTCGATTTCGTTATATTTTGCAAATTCTCGCCCACGATCAACAGTGATTGACTTGGCATTTTTGATCCCTTGAAAAAAACGAATTAAGACTGGTGTCACTGCCTGACTATTGCGCCCAGTGACCCGTCTCACGATATGTTGCCGGCTTAGTCTTTCAGTAATTGTCACCAGCACATCGCCACGTCTTTTACCCGATTGCATGGTGTCAACTTCAAAATGTCCAAAGGTTTGTCGTGCTTTCACACTTTCAGGTCTCGTTTCAATCGAACGACCATGCACAAATACTTGTCGTCTACCATCAGATTGACGCTTTTGACGGTTACCTTTGTCAGATAAATCAGCCAATGATAGTTTGAGTCGACCAGCATTGCGCCAATTATAAATCGTTTTGAAAGGTAACCCTAAAACATGCGCAGCGGTTTCTGGTGACCACTTCAATATACCAATGTGGTGATTCAAAAAGACAGCGATAGCTGGTGTTAGCGTGTCATGACGACCACGTAGATGACGTTTTTTCAATGCCAACGCATGAGCAATCTCAGCTTTATAGGGTGTAACTTGATGAATTTCAATCGAAACGGTTGAAGGAGAGCGTTTAATAAAGCGTGCAATGGCACGAACAGAATAATTCAATTCGAGTAAAGTTTGAATGACAGTGCGTTCTTGAGATGATAAACTAGTCATGAGTCGCAGTTCCTTTATGGTTGTTTTGGACAATTACCATTAAAGGCGCTGCGGCTTTTTTATTCAAGTGTTCGGTTTAATTTTACAATCTTCCATATACTAAAATACTTATGACAATACTAATCACCTGATTGTTTGCGGTATACTTCATTATCAACGACTAATCGCAAAAATGTATTAAATTGATCAAATCCATATTCAATCCGTTTCTGAATAAACTCAATCTCAATATAATGCCTGATATACTTAATTGTTTGATCGTGGATATTTTCCAATTGCGCAAAGAACAACGCTTTATTCTGAACCTGTAATTTACGATATTGATTATGAATATGATCTATCGCTTGATTAACATGATCAATTACACTACCGTCTAAGCTAACTTTTTCTAGCAAAGCCTGATACTGTTTACGAATAGTTTTCATAGCGTCATTGATGATAGCTTCATCTTCATATTGATGTTCAATTAAACTAATTGTCTGATCTAAATTTTCTAATGCCTGGTTACACGTTGTTAATAATTCTACTAAACGGTCTACCTGCTTAATTTGCTCATATAAATCTTGCACTAAATAAGGTGTCATTCTATCGTCATACCGTTGATAGAAATGTGCCAATTCAATATAAACTGACTGCATAGCCTTGCTACTTAACTTGTTTGAACTCTGATAAGCCGTATATAAATGTAGATAATCATTTTTAACGGTTATAAATATTTCTTTCACCAAATGATAGGCACTATCTGGCAAAATGCTAATATCATATCCCAATTTTACTGCTGTCATACTCTATTTCCTTTCGTTACCAATGTAATTTGTACTTTGAATTGTCACCAGGATAAGCAAAAGTCATGTCACCATAACCAACGGCTTGACTGTCCTTAGCATACGATTTCTTAGGCACTAACGTAATTTCATAGTCCTTACTAGTGCCTGCATTTTGTCCTGATTTGACGGCATTTTGATTAGCAATAATTAGGTCACCATTTGCCAAAACATGTAACACCACGCCTGTATGATTAGGACGATCAGAAGAAAATACTGCCCCAGCTTTTGGTGTCGTTGTGACTTTTACCCCTGTTACTTTTGCCACTGCTTCTGCGGTCACATTACCATTTCCTCTAAAAGTGAAATTAGGTGACCAAATCGCATTCATATAGACTTGTGAAAAACCAGCACACTGATTGTAAGCGTCTGGTGTCGTTAAACGCCAGTCTAGTTTTTTGGACGTAATATTATGCACGTAGGGCTTAATGTCATCTG
>NZ_MOWQ01000076.1:0-2170 GCF_002095565.1 Leuconostoc sp. BM2
CTGACCATTTGAAAATAAGCGGCAAAGAAAAATCACAAAAATTTTCTACTAACTTAGCTACTTTGAAACAAACAAAAAAAGCCTAACAGGCTTCTTGATAAAAACTTATATACATCCTAAAACTAAAATCATTAATTAAATAAACAAGTATAATACTTAAGTTATTAACGGTCTCTCTGTACCAATCAACAAATATCACATATGCAACTAAAATTACTAACTAATTAAACAAGTATACTGCTAGACTATTGAGCAAAATCTCCGTTTCGTTCAATAAAACTAGTATAGCACACATTGTAAACAATAGCTATTTTATATGTATAATGGACTGCAGCTTGATACAGTCAAGTTTATCAGGGTTAAATCGAAACCACTGTTACTAAATCTAAAAGCGATATAAAAAGCTAATAGCGCTAAAAATTATTTTGAAATTTTATAAACTATTTTGAAATTAGAAGCATCTAAAAAAATAACTAACCGAGCAGAATACATATGAAATGGTCTTGGGCGACAGCAAACATTGCACTGCCCTATCATAATACATCATATATCCACTTGCTATTGTACTTATAAAATAAAAACACACCTATCTAATGGGTGTGCTCTACATCAAAGAACGTGCAAGACGCTTTCCGCTTACGTCCTACGCTCTGTATACTACGTTACAATAACAGAAATAGCAAATAAAAAGATCCGATGAATAGAAATGTCTTACAAAAAATTATCTTATGATTATTTGGAGATCAAACTTCTATTCATCGGATCTTCGACACCACCGGTGTCTTCACTAAGCATACGTGTTTTCAATAAATATAGCAATAAAAAAGCCCCAGCGGGGACATTAGAGCTATAAAGAGGTGTAAAAAGGGATTTTGTATTTCAACAATGTGTGCGATTTAATATTATCTCGCTAGGGAAAAACACTTTAAGTGTTTGACCCAGCATAGACTATATCCAACACTAAAGCAAATAAAAAGCCCCAAAGGGCAATGATTTTGTTTATAAAGGATTAACTGCTGTAATAAGCACACAACTCACAGAAAGAATTAGAAAAACCCATTTGGGGTAAAACACATCTCGTGTTTGAACTAAGCATAACCTAGTTACGCTATTAAAGCAAATCAAATATCTAGCCATGTGGAACGACGTGCATTTTAACAAAATAATTCAGCCTTTTTGATATCACTTCTCTACAAATTTAAATTTTAGTGTCTATTCAGAACCTTATTCATTATCAGTATTCTGGCAGTCTACCTAAATTATCAGACTTTTTCACACTGCTTTCCGTTTTGATATAACTATCATCATCAATGATAATTTCTTTGCCACGATACCATTTAGTAGAACCAAATTTTTGATGAATTGTCTCAAATATAACTCCGGCCATCATTTTCTCAATCATGGCATCCCTTTTAATTTTGGTAGTTGTCTTTATTGAGAACTTTTGACCATCAATAGTGCGAAAAACTTCAACCTCATCAAACTGGTCATGATTATCAGTATAATGAACCTTGTAAATATAATATTTAGTCATTTTTTCTACTACTCCTTTGACTTGTTTAACTAGCTCAATCACTTCACTAGTTTAATTAAAGGTACCTTAATCATATCGTACGTTATTTTTTTTCTAAACGTACCAGCCTCTTGAGATGCATTTTTATTATTAACACCTTTCATAGCTCTAATTTCATTTACGACTGGATAAGTAATAAAATTTAATGAGTCTGCCAAATAACATAGCATTGGTGCGCAGCGAATATGATTATATACATCTTTAAAGTCGCTATCCTCATCTTTGGTTTTTAACCATTCTAACCAGTGTATTTGTTGATCTTCATAAATAATATAGTTATTGCCAATGTGAAAATTTTGCTTATCACTAAAGTACGGTAACTTGTTTGTTGAGTTTTCAAATGCTCGTATACTGAAAATCCGGACTGCTTTATTTCTAGGGCATAATCCGAGATAATCAAGTATAGGAGTTTTTTTATATTATGAAAGCTAAGCGATACTCAACAGAATTTAAGTCATCAATTGTCGCCTTGTATAACGAGGGACGTTCTGCTAATTCTCTAGCCAATGAATACCATTTGGCTGTACAAACCGTCACGGGTTGGGTGAAGAAAGCCCAAATCATTGGGACGGACGTTACTGGTAAGCCAGTGACTCG
>NZ_MOWQ01000077.1:0-2153 GCF_002095565.1 Leuconostoc sp. BM2
AATTATTACAACAATCACCGGATCAAACAAAAACTCAATGGTTTGTCGCCGGTTCAATATCGACAACTCACCACTGAGTCTGTTAGTTAATTAATTTTATTTTGTCCAACTATTGGGGTTCACTTCACTAGTCCGTGCCTTTTGTTATGCATTTCATTACGCTGTTACAGCCATTTTAAGCGTTTAATGTCTGTCTGGTATAAATACACTCAACAATAGATACAACGCAAATTTACACGCTATCTAGCTTGTTTTAAAACAAATACACCAGCTATATCTTAAGCACTGATACGGGGATGAGATTATATCCGTTATCAATCAAATTTATAACGAACTCATCTCTTGGTCGTTTCAAACGACCTCGGACTATCTCGCTATCGTTTCAAACGATAACAAACATCCCCTATAACTCTCTGCGATAGCTGGCGTTATCCACTTGAGGGACAACAAAATATCTGTGACCCATTTTAGCACTCTGAAACAAAGTGACATAACAAATTATACGGGGATGATAAGCAGTAAATAATTTTAGTTTACACTTGTAGTCTTATATAATTTACACCCCCGCCCCACTTTGCTGTCTCGGAGAGCGCACACATAGGGCTCGTCTTGTGTCGAAACAACAATTTTCGATTATTTTTTATAGGGGGGTCTTGACAAGGTTAATCTAGCAACGTTAAAGGGTTCTTGACTCAAAAATAGGCTTAAAAGTGGTAGCTAAAGTAACCCTAACTCCAAAAACTAGGGTGGGTTTAGGGGGTAGTTTTTACGTTAAATATGATGTACCCCTTGTGGCAGTAGTGATAAACTATGCCCATTTTAGAAATCAGTAAGCTGTAAACGTTGATATAACAGCATTCCTGTGTTTTGTACAGAAATTGATAAAAGCCTTTATATCAACGATTGTGGGATAACCCCCCCTATAAAAAAACTTTTCAAAATTCAACATTTTTATAAGGCAACGGTATGTGTGTGCTCTACAATCTAGTAACAAGGGGGCGGGGGTGTTTTTTATTGTAAACAAAAAAGCACTACACTTGTAATGCTTCATGTCTCAGCTTGATAAATTCATCCCCGTGTTGTGTCATCACATTCAATAACGTTTTAAAGTCATTGCGCCATGTTTTTAACTGTGAATAGCTTTTACCTGCTTCACTCACAACTTCTTCCCACGTTATAAACTTATCGCTGTAATATCGTTTGATGACTTCACTATGTTCTGGTTTGATGACTGACAAACAAAATGTAATGTCTGCAATGTCCTGGTTGTATCGTGGCTCAACCTCTGCCATTAACTTCAATCTACCTGAAAAATAATCTCTCAACATCTTATCTGTTCTATCTGCCACGATCACACCTCATTTTTATTTTTTGTCATTACCAAAAGTTAATTACGGGACTTTTCAAATGTTTAATTTTGGCATTTGTATTTAATGCTCCAGCTATACTACGTTTTACTTTTGTCATACCCATAGCCCCCTATCACTTAGTATTCTATGAATATTATACTGTATATATACATTTTTATTCGTATATATTCTGATTATGTACCACATTTTTATGATGTGCTAAATGTTTCCCACTTTTGCAAATAAAAAACGGCTTAAATGCCGTTACACTGCCTACTTGCGTATTTAAAATGTTTCCCTAAAAGTTTCCCATTTTGTGTGAAATGCTATGAAATACAGTGCAACGTTTTTCATAAGAAAAGGCGCTACATCAAGGTTTTTGAAACCTTATGCAACGCCATGAAATACCTAGTAGCGCTAGAGGGAGCATAACTGCATTGTTCTAAAGGCTTACGGAGCATGTTGTAGCAAATCTGTAGCAAATAAAAAACCGCCCAACCAGAAATAATCCAGTCGGGCGGTTTTAGTTTACTTAATTTTGTAAGGCACTAACCTTTGTTTGTGCATCAGCTAATGCCTGTTGTGCTTTGGCTAACTCATCAGCTTTGGCTAATTCACTAGCTTGTTGTGTCGCTGCCTCTTGCGCTTTAGCTTGTTCGGCCGTCATCTGTGGGTATGTCTGATTCAACTCATTAATCAATACAGCGTATTCTTTTTCAATAGCGTTCTTGATTATTGCTTCATCGGTGTCTGATAACCCTAGCGCTGATAACGCTTGTTTGACGATATCAACCGCGCCAGACT
>NZ_MOWQ01000078.1:0-2044 GCF_002095565.1 Leuconostoc sp. BM2
TACAGCGTCAAAGCGCTAGAATTGTACATTTATAAGCCTAACATTTTGCAAAACCAATGTGAAGACATCGGTTTATTTTAGTAGTGCTTGATGACCAATTGCAGCATCATAAAAAGAAGCTAAATGCATTGAAACACTTGACTTCTGGTAGAAAAATATTCCAATTTATTGACTTCTGAGCATTAATTATAGCAAAAAAAAAAGGCACAAAAAAAGCAGTGATCACTTCAACTAGTAAAGTAACCACTGCTTTTGTTATTATTCTAAATTAGATAAAAATTCTACGAACCTGGCTTCATCATTTGCTGACAAATACCCAACAAACTTGATCACAACATATTGCTCATCTACTCTGCGTATCTTAAATGTGTCAATCCATGACGGCTTTTTTAAACCTGCATAAACCCAATCTTTAATTTCAAAATACTTATTTTGAAAATAATCAGACTTGTTATTAAATTGACTCGTGATTTTATAATAAGCAATCTTTTGATTATCATATTTCACAACAAACGCTGGACGTACTTTAGATCCCGCTTCACGCCCCTCATCATAAGCTAAATCAGCAATCATGATACTATGCTCACGAATATCACTACTCATTGCATAAATTCCTCACGGTCTTCTTGCTTAGACAAATCTAAGTCCTCAATTGGTGATTTTGCGAATGCCAAACGAGTAATCTCATCACGATTAGCAACACGTTGATCACTAAACCAGTCATCAGGATATGCCTGTTTATTAGGCTCTTGAACTGACAAAGGGATTTTCTGTTCATAAGCTGTCTTAGTAATAAACATTTTAATAGCCGTAGCCATATCTAATCCTTGACGTTCGAATACTTTTTGAGCAGACTCTTTGATACTTTGATCAACTCGTGCAGATACTTGAATAGCTTTCATAACCAACACCTCTCTTACTTTATTTAGCTTAATTATACCACAATTAGGTGCAGTTTGTTATATATTGTGAGTATTTGTTATCTTATAGCAAATACTGGTCTACCTGCGTCCCAATCCATATTATAATCAACACTAGGATTATTCCAAACAGAGTCAAAAGAACTCACAGACCCGTAGAATTTCCAATTATAAGGATCATACGTATTGCTCAGAAGTCAATAAATTGGACTATTTTTATTCAGTTACTTAGGCAACATTTGAGATACGATTTCGATTATAAAAATTGATATACCAACCAATGGCTGCTTGGACTTCAGTTAATGTTTGGTATGCCTTCAGATACACCTCTTCACGCTTCAATATTGAATGAAACGCTTCCATACGGCCATTATCGTACGGATGGCCTTTGAGTGAATATGAATGTTTCAAGCCATAATTTTGGCATTTAATATTAAACTCAGCACTCGTGTATTGTGACCCCATATCTGAATGAATAATGAGTGGCTTTCGATGCTTATCTAACGCCATCTGTAAGGCACTTGTGGCTAGCTCGGCTGTCATTGTATCGCCAATTTTATAGCCCAATACTTTTCTCTTCTCAGGATCCAAAACGGTCGCTAAATAGACCCATCTGTGATTAGTCAACTGAATATAAGTGATATCTGTTTGCCAAACACCGCTCAAATCATGCAAGTGTCTAATCAGATTGGGTTTTTGATCAACCGTCACAACAGTTTTGGGTTTGCGATAACGTTTTTGCATGCGGGATTTAATCCCTAATTCACGCATCAATTTGAGTGTCATATACTCAGATACTTTCGGACCATCGGTTTGTTGACTATAAGCAGCAATACGACGATAACCATAAAATTTAAAGGTTTTCCAAACGTCTAAAATATAAGGTTTCAGGGATTCTCTACGCTTTTCTTGTCGACTGGGCTGCCAATGGCGCCAGTTGTAATAGGTACTAGGTTTGATTTTAAGTGCACTTAAAATACGCACAAGCGCGTAGCCCTGTGCTAAAAATTGATTAACTAGCGGCAATCCCACATTACGGACTATTTTTTGGCTAGTAAGATGGCCGCTCAATGCCTGTCAGGCTATGCGTGATAAAATTTCGTTTTCTTCCTCCAAAATAGCGA
>NZ_MOWQ01000079.1:0-1944 GCF_002095565.1 Leuconostoc sp. BM2
AAGATGCAATAAATAGTGAACAAGGAATTACTGTTGAAGTAGATACTGATGATATTGTGTTCAAAAATGCAATGAGAAACGTTGCTAAAAGCATTTCATCAAAATAGCATTTTTCGCCAGAGCAGTGCGTAGCACATCCATAGCAACCGTTATTCAATCAGAATATTTGTAGTAATTATCTGAAGCTTTTCATGATTGCCCAAACTTTTTGCTGATATAAGATACGATGAGACCCCCTATGATTTGCCATAGGGTTTTTATAATTAGTTCCATGAGCTTTAAACTCCTTTCTAAGGAATAATATAGCAACAAGGTCAGATAACTCTTAAAACGCAAATAAGAGCCAAATAAGAGCAGTTAGAATTGCGGTGGTATCTTCGTATCGGTGGCGCGACCAAAGGGAGCGACAGACGACACACGGTAGGACACATCAAGTGTCCAGTGTGCTTGGGTGTCGTTAAGAAATGACGACCAGTCATTTTAGGCATCTCGTCCTTGCCGATATGGAGATACCACCTCTAGGCGAAATGAGGAGAGCTCTGCTCGACGATTGGAGACTTTTGGCGGGAGACGATCAGTCGACCAGAAAAAGCGGGCTTTTACTAACAGCCCGCTAGAGGTTCGATTTTCGAACCGCACATACAAAAAGGCAGTGAAACTGTGAGCCAATTTAACTAGTAATCAGCCACTTCATTAGAACGGGTAATTTGCCAGATTAATATGTTAAAATGGCATTATGCACGTGTTCAAGCATGTAGCACATTGAAAATTTAGACACAAAAAAACGGCATTCCGAAGATTTAGGCGTCAGAAGAATGTCGTTTACACAAGGGAGCTATAGGTATACTCAAGAAGTATTATAACATACTCAAATGAGTGTACATATAGCTCTCCACAACGAAATGGAGAGTACCAAATGGAGCAAGAAAAAGCCCAATTAATAAAAAACCATTGGTCTATAGACATGGTAAATGTAGTTGGTAATTTACGAAGGATGCCGGTTGCGTTTATTCTAAACAATGGTGAATGGATTTGTCGACGTGAAAATTACATGTGGCAATATATTCGAAAGTTTGAAAATGGCGATACTGAAGTTTTGATTACAGTACAGCGTTTGAAATTTCATAAGCGTTTTGATGACCCAGTTTGGGTGCAATATAATCCCAACCACTTAGAAAATGATGATTTGAAGCAGTTAGAACGAATTATGTATTCAATTGACCATACTCATCTGACGCGTGTTGATTTAGCCTGTGATATATACAATGTCGACCTTAGTCTCTATGATTTTGGATTGTTTAATGTTACTAGAGATATTTATCGAACTTTGTCCGGAAAATTAGAAACTAGGTATTGGGGAAGACGGAAAAGTGAACGGCAGATTCGTTTATATGACAAGGCTAATGAGCGTAAAAAGCATGGTAAAAAAGATGAAATTCCAGATTGGGCGGAAGAATGGTGGCGTCTAGAATTTCAATTTAGACAAGGTAAAGTAGACTCTTGGCAAGAAGAAATTATTGAAAAAATGAGTTCTTTTCATGTACTTGCAGTTGATGACAATGATAATTTAACTGAAACTGAGAAAGCCATTTTAGAACGTGTTAATGCTGATAAGTATAATTTTAAAAAGGTCGGCAAAGAAAAGGCAGCAAAGATACGAAAAATGGTTCGAGAGAATGTTGGTTTTGATACGACGGTATCAGATTTAGCTATTTTGGATTTTAATGAGCAACAAGAAATTCTTCAAAAGCAACTAAACAGTTTGATGACGAAATATAATATTAAACCGCAAACAGAAGAATTAACACGTTATTTTGAAGATGCAATAAATAGTGAACAAGGAATTACTGTTGAAGTAGATACTGATGATATTGTGTTCAAAAATGCAATGAGAAACGTTGCTAAAAGCATTTCATCAAAATAGCATTTTTCGCCAGAGCAGTG
>NZ_MOWQ01000080.1:0-1933 GCF_002095565.1 Leuconostoc sp. BM2
TGATTGCATTTTCTTTAGCACTGTGTGACCGTGACTTCTTTTTGAATGCAGCTTTCAATTCATCAGGTGTTTTATTGCTATCACCCATGTTTTCTGGGGCAATCGTAAATTCTGGTTCTTCCTTAATGCGATCAACTGTTTTGTTCATCGTTTTTTCTAGCAATCGGTAATTATCTTCTTGCCACACTTGACCGTCATAATACATACTCTTTCGTGCGATGGTATCGTACAAAAAGTTATCACCATAATAATACTTAAAACGCTCTGCTAGTCCTGTGTCATCATAAGAAAAGAACTTTTGTTTTGGACTGTCGTCTTGTTCAGCAACAATTTCTGCATTGCCTGTTAAAAATGTTGGTAAATCTTCTAAATCAATTAATGGTTTCAAGTTTTTGCCGTGATAGACATCTGTTTGTTCAGAAATAGCCTTAGTCAATAATGCAATACCGTAAGTAGTCTGACCACGCTTCTCATTGTATTTATCACGGAACAAGACTGAATCTCTGAATATCTCGTCCATTTGTGCAAAGTCTCGTCCAGTCCAGAATGATAAGTAATTAGCCAATGCAAGGTCAGCTTCTGATTGGCTTGCATAATCATTTTCCCAACCACCGTTAATCAAATGTTTAATGCGTACACCGGAACTGCTTTCGTACATCATTTCTAGCAAGGCTGGTGTATCAATTCTTTCAGTAACTGTATTATCGACCACACCTAGATCAGCATCGATTTTACTTGCTTTCATAAAATACTTACGGTGTAAGCGACCAATCACTTCATCAGGCACTTTCATAATTGATTCTGATTTTGTGATTGTGTCACCTGTTAAAGCAAAGAAACGTCCATTATCATACATTTCAAAGTTGTTATGTCGGCGTTGCCCATCTGGTAGGTTTCCTTTGGCAATGATATGAATGCCTTCGCCACTCATAGACCTCTCTGTATAAGATTGTGTTGAGATAACAAACTCATCGACGATATTATTATCACGATCACCTTCAATAAAGGCGTCAACATCTGACTTAATATGGTCAATGTCAATTCCAAAATAACCGTTAGCAAAGTAGAACGCCAAACCATCAGCGTTAGCAAAGTGTTCCATAGCATTTGATGCTGTTGCGAAGTCAGACCACGTACTAGAGTCGTTAGACTTACCAGCGCCACCACTATAAGGGTCAACAGGCACTTTGGTATATTTATTTTTACTTGGTTGCCAAATCCGATGATACAGCCCCCATTGCCTTAGGTCTCGCAGTTCTTGCGGTATGTCTGTATAACTCATGTTGTCTCCTATAATCCGTATATTATCAGTGCACTTGGAAATGGTGCTGTATTCATTGGTCGTCCATCTAATTCAAATTTCAAACGTCCCTTAATAAATTTAACTGTCGCCTTATCCTGAATGTACTCATGCCAATACTTTGTATCAGTTCTCGATGGTATCAACATCACGATAAATCTATTTGGATCACGCAAATGTTCTTCATACGCTTTTTTGATAAACTCGCCGATATGTCGTCCGTAGGGTGGGTTCATAAACACATTGCCCCCCCATTTTTGTTCTAGCGCATCATCGTCTTCTGTAAAATAAGTATCAACTTTATGGTTTGTATCGCTCGCACAGGCATCTAAATCAAACTTGAATTTTCTATTCAACTTATCAAAGTAATCTTTGGGCGTTTCCCAAACCATGCTTTTTGAGCTGAATAATGCTTTGCTATTCATTAGTTAACCACCTTAATTGTTTCTGGATGCAGCCAAGCATGCATCAATTCATTTTCGCGTTCTCTTCGCCATCCCCAATCATTAAATATTTGTAAACTAGGAAGAGATTTATAATGATCATTTTCAGGATCATTTAACTTAGCTATGAATACACTGAACCAAGTACAGTGTTTGTAAAATAGAAATAAATCTTTTTGTTCACTTGTCA
>NZ_MOWQ01000081.1:0-1862 GCF_002095565.1 Leuconostoc sp. BM2
AATCGCAGACGTGGCGCGCCATAAGCTTTATAGTTATTTTGCCAAATTTCACGCAACAAAGCTTTTAAAATCGTGTCTTCTCGTTGTCGTTGGCACTCAGTATAGTGAACCCAATCAAAGTAGGTGCTTTTGGGTATTTTGAGTAGGCGAAGCACCATCATGAGTTTAAAATGCTGTTTTAGCAATGATTGGACAATAGGAAAATGGGTCTTACGTGTTACTTGCGATGTTCGCCCAGCAAAACGGCCGCAATTTTTAAAATTTCGTTTTCTTCTTTAAGTCTTGCGACTTCTTTCTGCATTGCGTTAAATTGGGCACGAGTCACTGGCTTACCAGTAACGTCCGTCCCAATGATTTGGGCTTTCTTCACCCAACCCGTGACGGTTTGTACAGCCAAATGGTATTCATTGGCTAGAGAATTAGCAGAACGTCCCTCGTTATACAAGGCGACAATTGATGACTTAAATTCTGTTGAGTATCGCTTAGCTTTCATAATATAAAAAAACTCCTATACTTGATTATCTCGGATTATGCCCTAGAAATAAAGCAGTCCGGATTTTCAGTATACGAGCAATCGGATTACCATTCTTGAAACAGCAGGATTGACATTGCCACAACATGACAAAGCCAAACAGGATTACACCGAATTTGAGGTAGCAAGTATGATTGTGATGACGGTGTTAGGCGTCTTTAGTCGGACGTTTGCGACACGGGATTATGATGAAAAAACGGTTGAAATATTTGATGAAGCTTGGACGTTTACAACGTCTGATATTGGTAGTCGCATTTTTAATGAAATGGCACGTATTGGACGTTCTGCCAACAACTTGTTAATTCCCGTGACACAATCAGTTCATGATGTTAAAAGTGATAATTTTGGTGTTTTATTTGCCTTTGATGAGGATAAGGAACAGCCAGATATTTTACAACATGTTGGTTTGCCAGTTAATGATGACAACATCAAAGAATTAGGTAATATGGTCATGGGACAGTGTTTTATGAAAGATATTTATGGACGGGTTGAAAAAATAACGGTTGATGAGCCATTAGTTGCTATGCAACGTGCCTATCAGACAGTTAAAGCTGGTGACACGGCACAAGCCGAAAAGGCGTACCGATAATGCTTAATTGACTACAAATGTAGTAGTGTGTTATACTACATTTGTAGTAATGATAAAGGAGAATAATCATGAGCGTAACAACTGTAAGATTACAAGATGATACAATGGCTTGGGCTAAGGAATATGCTGATTTTAAAGGTGTGAGTGTTACGGGTTTAATAGCTGACTTGATTGAAGAAGCGCGTCAAGATGATGAAGACTATGCTGACGCTATGAAGGTGATTAATTCTGAAAATCGTGAGTATGTGTCACCAGAAGAAATCAAGGCAAAATTAGGTCTATGAAATATAGCTGGAAGTTTGATAGTAGAGCAGCCAAACAATTTGGTAAGTTAGATAAACCAGTACAAAGACGTATATATAATTGGTTAGAGTTGAATATTAGCGGTATAGAAAATCCTAGAATGTTTGGTAAAGCATTAGAGGGTGAACTGAAAACTTTATGGCGTTATCGAGTTGGTAAATATCGAATTATCGCTGATATTGTTGACGATGAATTTGTAGTAGTTGTCTTAAAGACGAGTAAACGTGACGATGTTTATCGCAATAAATAGTTACAAGTGAATGTTAACGATGAAAAGGAATAGATTATGAAGTGAACCCAATAACTTGGACAAAAAAATGTCCAGAAAGTTATTGGGTTTTTCTATGTCTAAATATTCAAATGAATTTAAATTAATAATCGTCAACGAATGGCTGGTTGGTCAAAATGGCCTGAAAAAGTTAGCGAAAAAATACAACA
>NZ_MOWQ01000082.1:0-1707 GCF_002095565.1 Leuconostoc sp. BM2
TTAGATGTGTCCAAGTATATTCATTGGTTCAACAACGAAAGAATCAGTCTTGCCAATCAAAAAATAAAAGTTGCCTAATCAGTTCAGCCCTAGATAAAAAACATTCCGAATTATTGACTTATGAGCAAACGATATCAAGATGATTTGCTCTTATACTAAAAAACTTACTAACATTAAAGGTGAAGATTATTCTCGACGGAGATGATCTTCACCTTTTTTGGATTTATTCTAAAATTGGTAGTGAAACTTAGGTCGTTGGTCCTTTTGACACCAGATGTCGTAGAAAAAAAATGGCCATTTCACTGGCTTTACCACACAATTTGATCTTAGTAAGTTAGGCGCTAGACGGTGATCGGTTAATAAAACGTGCGATGGCACGAATCGAATAATTCAATTCCAGCAAAGTTTGAATGACAGTACGTTCTTGAGATGATAAACTAGTCATGAGTCGCAGTTCCTTTATGGTTGTTTTGGACAATTACCATTAAAGGCGCTGCGGCTTTTTTATTCAAGTGTTCGGTTTAATTTTACAATCTACCATATACTAAAATACTTATGACAATACTAATCACCTGATTGTTTGCGGTATACTGCATTATCAACGACTAATCGCAAAAATGTATTAAACTGATCAAATCCATAATCAATCCGTTTTTGAATAAACTCAATTTCAATATAGTGTCTAATATACTTAATTGTTTGATCGTGGATATTTTCCAATTGTGCAAAAAATAAAGCTTTGTTTTGAACTTGCAATTGCCGATATTGACCATGAATATGATCTATTGCTTGATTAACATGATCAATAACACTGCCGTCTAAGCCAACTTTTTCTAGCAATGCCTGATACTGTTTACGAATAGTTTTCATAGCGTCATTGATGACAGCTTCATCTTTATATTGATGTTCAATTAAACTAATTGTCTGATCTAAATTTTCTAATGCCTGATCACACGTTATTAATAATTCTACTAAACGTTCTACCTGCTTAATTTGCTCATATAAATCTTGCACTAAATAAGGTGTCATTCTATCGTCATAACGTTGATAGAAATGTGCCAATTCAATATAAACCGACTGCATAGCCTTGCTACTTAACTTGTTTGAACTCTGATAAGCCGTATATAAATGTAGATAATCATTTTTAACGGTTATAAATATTTCTTTCACCAAATGATAGGCACTATCTGGCAAAATACTAATATCTGATCCCACTTGTACTGCTGTCATACGCTATTTCCTTTCTTTACCAATGTAATTTATACTTTGAATTGTCACCAGGGTAAGCAAAGGTCATATCCCCATAACCAACGGCTTGACTGTCCCTAGCATACGATTTCTTAGGTACTAATGTAATTTCATAATCCTTACTAGTGCCTGCATTTTGTCCTGATTTAACGGCATTTTGATTAGCAATAATTAAGTCACCATTTGCCAAAACATGTAACACCACGCCTGTATGATTAGGACGATCAGAAGAGAATACTGCCCCAGCTTTTGGTGTCGTTGTAACCTTAACACCAGTCACTTTTGCCACTGCGTCTGCCGTCACATTACCATTACCTCTAAAAGTAAGGTTGGGTGACCAAATCGCATTCATATAGACTTGTGAAAAACCAGCACACTGATTGTAAGCGTCTGGTGTCGTTAAACGCCAGTCTAGTTTTTTGGACGTAATATTATGCACGTAGGGTTTAATGTCATCTG
>NZ_MOWQ01000083.1:0-1645 GCF_002095565.1 Leuconostoc sp. BM2
ACTAACAAATGTCTTGAATTTGTCAACCCCTAAAGTAACAAATAATCAAAAAAAATTGATTTTATTTTCGCTAATCCGTTGTCGCTGTTGTGATAGCGGATTTGTTTACAATCTGATTACAAAGACTGTTTTTGTGCTATTTACGGTTTTGTGTTTCTAAATTTCAGCTACCATAATTTATTTTTGATGTTTGATGTTGGTCGCATATTTAGTTTTTGCATTGTCATTTTGACTTTTTTAAGCCAATCAAACCCTAAATTCGTGTTTATCTGGCTTTTATTATACGCAAAAATGCAGCCCAAAGCTATTGACTTTGAACTGTCTTAACAATTAGCGATTTTTAGCATCTGTTGATGATTAAGCTGCCATGATTCGCTTAGTAAAGACTTTTTCAGGTGTTTTGAACCTGAGCACATTTCTTGGACGCTCATTGATGTCCTGAATGGCGTTTTGAAGCTTACGTTGAGTAATCTTAGTAAAGTCATAACCAGCAGGAAATACACGCCTTAATTCGCGATTCATGCGTTCGTTTGTACCTCGTTGACCTGGTGATTGTGGATCAGCGTAATATAATTTTTTGCCGTACGTATCTTCAATGCTGTAAATAAATAAACTACTGGTGAATTCTGTGCCACGATCACATGTGATACTGTCACAAACATTTTCAAACCTTGACATAAAGGTATCAATGGCTGTTTTGACATCATCTGAACTCTTACTTTTAGCTTTGACACCAACCATAAAACGTGTTTTTCGTTCCACAAATGTAATCACGAAAGACTGGGAATCTTGAGGACTCATCACCCCATCAATTTCCCAATGACCAAATGTTGAACGATTATTGATGACTTCTGGACGGTTGTGAATTGAACGCGTTTCAATCATCATCCGTTTATGTTCTGGATTAACTGGTTTTGCCCTAAGATGCCTGCGTCTTTTGCCTTTAAGCGGTAAATCATTTAATGTTGCACTCAGGTTGCGATTAAGAATCCAGTTATAGATTGTTCGTGTGCATACACCAATTCGTGGCACACCATGTGCAATTTGTTCTGGCGACCAATGTTTCTTTTTGAGATAGTAATCTATCTTTTCGCGTTTTCTAGGTGTGATTTTAGGCTGTGAACGATGCGACTTTGATTGATAATACTCAGCACGTCTTGCCGCTTGCACAGGTTCGTAGGTATGGCGCAATATTTTCTTTTTGCCATGCCAAGTCATGACACGGGCATTACGCTGCAATTCGTGTGTAATGGTAGCTCGAGGGCGGTTTAGTTTTCGAGCAATTTCTGCATTGGTTTTACCCGCGTCAATCATATTTTTGATGGTAACGCGCTCTGTAAAATTAAGGCGACCATATTTAGAGTTTGGGTTTTTCTTAGTCATGTGGCAATTATTCCTTCTCTCAATAAAACTATAAAATTGACATTCGGTCAATAGTTAAAATGTTAAGAAAAACAAAAGTGAACAACTGCTCGTATACTGAAAATCCGGACCGCTTTATTTCTAGGGCATAATCCAAGATAATCAAGTATAGGAGTTTTTTTATATTATGAAAGCTAAGCGATACTCAACAGAATTTAAGTCATCAATTGTCACCTTGTATAACGAGGGACGTTCTGCTAATTCTCTAGCCAATGAATACCAT
>NZ_MOWQ01000084.1:0-1629 GCF_002095565.1 Leuconostoc sp. BM2
TGGCAAAATAACTATAAAGCTTATGGCGCGCCACGTCTGCGATTAGCATTAGCTGATCTGAATTTGCATCATGGAACCAACCGAGTTCGTCGTTTAATGCGAGAAGCTGGCATATACTCTGTCATGACTCGTCGATTTAACAAACCAACGACAACTGTTGATTATCGTCAACGTCCCAACTTAATCAGGCATTTACCCGAAGCCAATGCTTGGAGCATGGACATCACTTATTTAAAGTTGAGTAATGGTCAGTGGGTCTATTTAGCGTCAGTTTTAGAGTTACAAACGCGTAAGATATTAGCCCATCAAATCAGTGCCACGATGGATACCAAATTGGTAGTTACAACACTACAAAGATCGCTGTCAACTGATAAAAAACCAAATTATTTACATACTGATATGGGCAGTCAGTTCACTAGTTTTGGCTTTGAAAATTTGTTAAAGCGACATAAAATTGATCATTCGTATTCAAAACTAGGACATCCATATGATAATGCCAAAATTGAAAGTTTTCACTCCCTATTAAAGCGTGAAATGATTTATCAATTCCGGTTTCCATCGATTGCACATCTAATTTTAGATGTGTCCAAGTATATTCATTGGTTCAACAACGAAAGAATCAGTCTTGCCAATCAAAAAATAAAAGTTGCCTAATCAGTTCAGCCCTAGATAAAAAACATTCCGAATTATTGACTTATGAGCAGTCGCTATGGTGGTAACTGAATCATAGTATGCTTTTTAACAAAAATAGTTAGGATAAGCAAATAACCGCTTGTGCTTTTATTTAGGATAAACACTAACCAATTGACAGGGTAAGGATTTGCACCTTACATGATATTGATTCTAGCTAACTATCCAGACCCCGGACAGTACAATATCTTATAGTCTAGCGTCTACCTATTCCGCCACCTGCCATAATGATAGATATTCCAACCTATCGTATTTTTACATACACAGTAGCTTTTTCCGAAGCGTGTGTAATTTACGACCGTTCGGTGTAACGGTCTTGGTTAGTCATCTGGAACTAATCTATAAGTACAGCTTATATTTAACGACTAATGACTAACCATATCACAACTGTGGGATTCGAACCCACTAATCGCGGCGCCAACCATATTGACCAATAGATTTTACGTAATCAATCAATTCTTTCGTAACTTCTTGATCATTTTTGGTTAGAAAATCTACTATTTTTTCTGTCTGTTCTTTACTCATAACTTTAGCAACGTATACAGTTGAGCAACAAATCGTTTGCGAAACCTAAATACCGTGGCTCTGCTGACGTTAGCAACTTTTGCAATTTTAACAACGTCATAGCGATTGAATCTTTGAAAGTATGACATTTCAACAATTTTTATCTGGTAATCATCTAGTTGAGCTATAAACTTATCAATTACCGCGCGATTATGCCTAATTGTAGAAATGATAGGATCATCGGAAAATTTAATCGCTTTGTTTTCATGTGCGTGATTTTCTGAAAAGCCACTTCTTCCACCTCCAATATTTTCATCAATTTCACCTTTTGACTGCTCTATTTCTGTTCTACGTTCCCTTTCTAATAAATTAAAATAAGGATATTGCTTCAAAACGGCTTCTACTTGTTTAGTTTTTGTGTGATTCATTTTAATT
>NZ_MOWQ01000085.1:0-1623 GCF_002095565.1 Leuconostoc sp. BM2
GGTTTGATCCCCCTGTAGTTTAACTACTTTAAAAGACTGCCGCCCTGACAATCACTGCAATCGCCAACCACATGCTGTATCGATTATGCTGGCCACTGATATTGAGTAGTATCAGTTGTAGCTTGGACAGCCTAACCTGTGAATACTTATACGCGAGGAAGCGATATGTGATTGTAATTAGGGATTATCACGCGGTGTCCAATCTAAGACCAGACAATCTAATGGAAAGGAGGCCAATGAAATGATGAAATTATTTGTCGGTATTGATGTTAGCTCTAAAAAGCTTGAAGTGTCTATGTTAACTTCAGATATTTCTGCTAAACCGTTGTTCCAAGGTACTTTTGAAAATGACCTTAACGGTGCGACCGAAGTGAAAAAATTAATTCTTAAGCTTAATCTGTCTCAACAATTTGAGAAGATTGTGATTGGGATGGAAGCTACTTCGATTTACAGCTTCCACCCAGCTTATTTCTTTGAAAACGATGATGACTTAGCCCAGTTTAATACTCAGGCCGTCATCATTAATCCTCGCGATACTAAGAAGTATAAAGACATTTTTGAAATTCAAAAAAATGATTCAATTGATGCCTACTATATCGCTGACTTTTTACGTCTGGAACGCTATTCAACTAGTCTGGTGCGCCAAGAAAAATATGTTGCATTACAACGGTTGACGCGTTCGCGTTTTGAACTTGTTAAGAGTTTGTCACGTTCTAAACAGCATTTTCTTGAAAATTTGTATTATAAACTCAACAAGTTAGTTGTGAATGACGATCTCAATACTTCTGTATTTGGCGCTACCATGCTGGACTTACTAACTGAAGATTTCACGACCGACGATATCTCAGTTATGCCAATTGAAGAACTCGCAGACTATCTCAACTCTAAAGGTAAGGGCCGATTTGCTAATCCTAGCGCACTAGCCAAGACCATCCAAAAAGCTATTCGTGGCTCTTATCGTTTGGATAAAACGATTCAAACTTCAATTGACGTTGTTCTATCAGTCTATCTTAACGAAATTCGTTTATTTCAAAAACAAATCAAATTACTAGAAAAATCAATTGATGATCTTTTGAAGACATTTGATGAGGCACAAATCCTGCAATCTATTCCTGGCATTGGCCCAGTGTATTCAGCTGGTATATTGGCTGAAATTGGCCAAATTAAACGATTTGAAAATCAATCTCAACTAGCAAAGTATGCTGGACTCGCTTGGAAAAAATATCAATCTGGATCATTTAATGGTGACAATACGCCTATGATACATTCTGGAGACACTTACTTACGTTATTACTTAATTGAAGCTGCCAATTCTGTAAGACGTTATGATCCTGTCTTTGCGCGTTATTACCATCAAAAAGCTAATGAAGCCAAACATTCTCCACACAAACGAGCTGTCTCACTTACCGCACGAAAATTAGTTAGGGTGATTGATGTCCTACTCCGCAATCACCAAATTTATCAAAAGGAGAAAGTGGTATAGGCTATTAACTGCAACTTAACAAAGTTTAAATTCAGCTTATCATCAAATTTTATCGATGCATAAGCTTATTAAAATAGCGCTTCTTTAAGATATTTCACCTCCTTTAATTCAACCGTGATTTTAATTTCCACTTGACTTAT
>NZ_MOWQ01000086.1:0-1609 GCF_002095565.1 Leuconostoc sp. BM2
TAGATGTTCAAGACAGAATATTAAAATTAGGAAAGGCTGGGCACATCCATAAATGTCGTAATCGATATATAATTAATAAAAATTATTTTTCAGCATATCAGTAGAAAAAGACCCATGAGAATTTATACGAAATATAATGTATATATGCAGTATAATATTCAAAGAATACTAACTAATTGGAGAGGTAACTGTGACAAATACATGTACTAATAGAGCGATAATCCAACGTTGTTTTTCGGGGATGATAGACTGATAACGTTCAAATAAGTATAGGCACGAGAATACTGTATTTGTGCAAGAAATTAAACGACTGGTGAATGAGTTCTGTAAACAACTAAAACCGGAGCTTAAAGATATGTGTGTCAGCAAGTACAAAGAGAATAAGCCATTTATAGAGTTTTACAATGTTGTTGCACCTACTGGTTACATTATGGCATTGAATAAAGAACTTAATCAGATAGTGAACCAGATTGAACGACCACAAGAGCGTTTATACGCATGATATGATGTTGAGTGTATTTATACTGATAGTGTTTTAAAGTAGCTTATATGGCTTTGCAGGGGGGGGCTATGGGTACGATAAAAGGAAAACGTAGTATAGTTGGAAATTTAAATACAATTCCCAAAATAAAACATTTGAAAAGTCCCCAAAAATAACTTTTGATAGTGACAAAATGAAAAACGAGGTGTGATCATGGCAGATAGAACAGATAAAATGTTGAGAGATTATTTTTCAGGAAGATTGAAGCTAATGGCAGAGGTTGAGCCACGATACAAGCAAGACATGGCAGACATTAAATTTTGTTTGTCAGTCATCAAGCCAGAACACAGCGAAGTAATCAAACGATATTACAGTGATAAGTTTATAACCTGGGAAGAAGTTGTGAGTGAAGCAGGTAAGAGTCACTCAAGTTTAAGAACATGGCGTAACGACTTTAAAACGTTATTGAATGTGCTCGTATACTGAAAATCCGGACTGCTTTATTTCTAGGGCATAATCCGAGATAATCAAGTATAGGAGTTTTTTTATATTATGAAAGCTAAGCGATACTCAACAGAATTTAAGTCATCAATTGTCACCTTGTATAACGAGGGACGTTCTGCTAATTCTCTAGCCAATGAATACCATTTGGCTGTACAAACCGTCACGGGTTGGGTGAAGAAAGCCCAAATCATTGGGACGGACGTTACCGGTAAGCCAGTGACTCGCGCCCAATTTAATGCAATGCAGAAAGAAGTCGCAAGACTCAAAGAAGAAAACGAAATTTTAAAAATTGCGGCCGTTTTGCTGGGCGAACATCGCAAGTAACACGTAAGACCCATTTTCCTATTGTCCAATCATTGCTGAAACAGCATTTTAAACTCATGATGGTGCTTCGCCTACTCAAAATACCCAAAAGCACCTACTTTGATTGGGTTCACTATACTGAGAGCCAACGACAACGAGAAGACACGATTTTAAAAGCTTTGTTGCGTGAAATTTGGCAAAACAACTATAAAGCTTATGGCGCGCCACGTCTGCGATTAGCATTAGCTGATCTGAATTTGCATCATGGAACCAACCGAGTTCGTCGTTTAATGCGAGAAGCTGGCATATACTCTGTCATGA
>NZ_MOWQ01000087.1:0-1581 GCF_002095565.1 Leuconostoc sp. BM2
AAAAACAACTAAATGTAGAATAATAATTTGGTTGAACGACAAATAAACGTTTTAAATTACTATTTTAAAACGTTCCCATGGTTTGTTAATTAAGAGGTGAAATTATGAGTTATATGAGCTTAGATTCGTCATAGTATTGATGATGTTTTAACAGGTAATAGATGATACGCACCAGTTTTTTAGCGACATGAGTCATGACAACATAATAGTGCTTGCCCTCGTCAAGTTTCTTTTGACGGTATTGACGTAAAGTCGGCGACCAATGAGAAGCATATTCAGCTGCTTGGCACAACGCCCAACGCAATGATGTCGAACCACGTTTAACTATTTTACCCGTGGCATTCATCTGGCCAGATTGATAAACAGAAGGTTCTAAGCCGGCAAAAGCTAATAGCTGATCAGGTGACTGAAAATTATTAATGTGATTGATTTCGGCTAGAATAACGCTACCCAAACGATTAGAAATACCAGTAATGGAAGTGATAATAGCTGCTTCGTCTAAGCTGTTCATTATTTGTGCAATCTCTTGGTCGATGGCATTGATTTGTTCATCATATAAACGAATCACGGATATGGTCTGAACAAGTTCTAACGCGTTAGCTGGTGAGGACAACCCAATAGATTGTTTGGCTAGAACTTTAAGTTGCTGAGCCATATCAAGTCGATTGCCATGATTATGCAATAGCTTAACAAGCGCATTAGTATGAGCGCGACTCAATTTAGCAGGTGAAGGATATTTTGTTAACAAATCATAGACATACTGATAGTGTAAATTTGTTTTGCCAATGAAACCAGCTAGTTCAGGGAACAAGATATCGAGTAGACGAATGTATTGCGTCTTGAGCTTAGAACGACTATCAGTTAACCGATTGCGATGATGCGTTAAAAACTTGAGTTCTTGCATGTTGAAATTGGGCTTAAAACGATCCGATGATAAATCAGTAGCTAACTTTTTAGCAATTGTTAGTGCATCAGCTTTATCCGTTTTTGTCTTACGAAGAGTCAATGTTCTAGCAAATTCTTTAATCAAAAATGGATTATAAGCGAAAGTGGGATAAGCATTGGCTTGCAGGAATAAGAGCAAATTCAAATGGTAATGGCCAGTGGCTTCCATTGCGATGCGGATATCATCGTTAGTATCGGCTGATAACTGAATCAAAGATTGGTGCAGTGTTGCAAAACCTTGACGACTATTAAGAATACGGAGATGCCGTAAGACAACCAGACCATTGTCGTCAAGAACAGCGACATCATGATGTGATTTAGCGACATCAATACCAACGAAAAGCATAAAAGAATCCTCCTAGGGAATAAAGTAATCGATGATGCGACATGATAAACACGGGCTAATTGCCAATGTAACCTTACGCGAAATAAACAGTCAAAATTCAAAGCAGAACCAAGCCGTATCAAACTTATTACCAATACGACAAAAAACCGTGATTAGAGCCTTTCTGAACCAGTCACCGATGGTAAAGGTGCTGTTGGAAAATAAAAACTAATTCACGGCGCATCATCCATCTAAGTATAAATTTTATACTCAGAGCATGTAGGAGCTACCTACGAATAATAATATAAGGA
>NZ_MOWQ01000088.1:0-1571 GCF_002095565.1 Leuconostoc sp. BM2
ATCCAGAAACATCACGTATTCCAGATGAATTTATCAACGTTAAAGAAACAAAGACACCTGATAAGGCGAAATTAAAGGCGTTTATCAATACCGGTGGAAAAGTTAAGGGTGTGGCAGTTATTGAACGAACACATGCACAGGTGAAATAAATGAAAAAACGAGAAAAAGGTGTTAAAACGCCGTTCAGAGTATTGATTTACGGTAAACAAGGCGATGGTAAAACATCAGTAACACGATTTGCACCGGGACCGGTAGCACTACTTACTTTAGATAATACAGATAAGGTTTTGGATAATGTCGATAAAGACGGTGTCGTGGAGCGATTCTACATTGAAGATTACAGTAAGATTCTCGCTGAAATCAATGAGTTTATCGAATATGTCTCAAATAGCGAATTTAAAACAATTGTGTTTGATAATTTAAGCGCACTGGAAAAAGTTTGGTTTGTTAATGCGGCCGATGAAGGTAAGAATCACGGTATTAATTCAATGCAAGACTACGGCAAGTATAGTAATCAGCTAATTAAAATGCTGTCATACATTGATAGTCGATTGAAAGACAAAAATGTCATCTACACAGCATGGCAACGCAACGGTGAAATTTGGCTTGAAAGCGGTCAGAAAATTACGCCATTCCAACCAGATCTACGAGATAGTGTGAATAATTACTTTATGGGAACCGTTCATGCAGTGACGCATATCAAATATGATCAAGAAAAGAAAGAACGTTATTGGACTTTGACAAATTCAGCAAACGAATATGCAAAGAATCAAATTGACGGTCGCAAACGTGCTGATTTCGATAAATTGTTTGATTGGGAGGCTTAATGATTTGCAAGAAATATGGAAGAATATTGAAGGATACGAGGGACAATATCAGATATCTAATTTAGGACGTGTAAAAAGTCTTGCTCGTATAAATTATGCTAACCATTTTCAAGATGAAAGAATATTGACCCCCGTTGATCATGGTAAAGGATATCTATTAGTTCATTTATCGAGAGGAACAAAAGTTAAGCAAATTGCTGTTCACAGGCTTGTTGCCGAAACATTTATTCCCAATCCAAATAACAAGCCTCAGGTTAATCATCTTGACGAAGACGTTACAAACAATCGTTTAGACAATTTGGAGTGGTGCAGTTCACAGGAGAACTTAACATACGGTCATAGAATTGAAAACGCTTGGAAAACAAGAACAGCTAACAAAACGAGAGGGAGAAGAATTAAGAAGTTTACAATAAGCGGAGATTTGGTGGAAATATATCCTACCATCATAGTAGCTTCTCGTGAAAACGGGGTGAGTGGTCCGGCTTTGTCGGCTGCTGAAAGGCACAATTATACGTCAGCAGGACATAAGTGGAGATACATGGAAAATGCCTTTTGAATTATATTCATATCAGAATAAACTACTTTCAGAAGCGCGACAATCACTTGCTAATGGTTCAAAAAGCGTCATGGTAGTTTCTGCTGCTGGTTCTGGTAAAACAGCTATGATGAGTGAAATGGCTAGATTAACAACCTCACATCACAAAAGAGTGTGGGTTATGGCACATCGAAAAGAATTGATAAATC
>NZ_MOWQ01000089.1:0-1554 GCF_002095565.1 Leuconostoc sp. BM2
CCATTTTGACCAACCAGCCATTCGTTGACGATTATTAATTTAAATTCATTTGAATATTTAGACATAGAAAAACCCAATAACTTTCTGGACATTTTTTTATTTTGTCCAAGTTATTGGGTTCACTTCAAATGTCGCTGACTTTTTTATTATTAACTTCTAACTAACAGGTGAATATGTTTTATTAAATTATATCTTGTAAAGATATTTGATTGCTATCTTTAATCACCAACTCTACCAATACTGACAGACCAAGACGCGTTTGTGTTGTTAACCTCAATTGCCGTTGTATATTTGACTGAAGCCATCTTTCAATGCTGTATTTTGCGTTTCTGTAAAATATAGATCCTCACCGTTTGTTGTTTGTGAAACATACACTTTTGGTTGCTTTTCTTGCGCTATAAACAAGTAAAGGATTCTGTTGTAGCCATTTGATGATGTTTGGCCGACCGCAACAGCGAGCACTTGATTTTTAGCGCTGCTATTAGCATTTGGTGACCACTCAACTGTTGTGTTTTGATTGTCAAACTTGATGTGACCACTGAGTCTACCGTTTTCTAATGCAGTTGGAAATGAAATGCCATAATAATCAGGCTTTTGGCCATCATAGGTGCCTGAATAGGTTTGGTTCATTTCTGTTTGCCATTGGCTCATGAAAGCACTTAATTGCTTATTTTTAGTAGTATTCCAAGCGCTTTTTAATTTCACATCACTGCTGCTCGAAGATTGACTTGAGCTGCTGGTACTGGATGATTTAACAGATGATGAACTAATCGAAGAATGGCTAGTTTTTTTGCTAACAGTTGTTTGATTTTTGGTTGTTCTATTGCGTGAACTAGCGCCATATATAATTGTGGCTAGAATGACTGCAATAATGACTAATATGATGATCGGCCAACGGGTCGATCTGGGTGCGTGTTTTCCTCTCATACAATTCTCCCTTGAAATGACTGTTCTTCATCTAATATTATACCAAATGTCAATATTTTGCGTTTGGTTCCCGAACTAAGTAATCAAAAGGCGCTCTGAACGAAACATTGAGTCACCATCATACCTGTAAAGGGGGTGGTTACGAAAAATAAAGAATGTTTCTCTACGTTTTAGCGCCTGTTTATTTTTATTTTAAACTTGCTTATATGAACTACAATTTTGTGTTTGCATTTTAGTACAAACGCGAAAAAATTTTTAGCTTTTGTATTACTGGTAATTTTAATTAGAATTTTACTTTTACAGTATGAATAAAAAATTAGTTATTTAATATTATGACAATAGATTAACCTTTCTTTTAGTTCTAGAACCATGGTTAATTATCCATGTGCATGCTTTCGTAACATTTTCATCTTTCCAAGAATCAATTATCTCTTCAAATAGTTCGGGGGATTGCTCGTATACTGAAAATCCGGACCGCTTTATTTCTAGGGCATAATCCGAGATAATCAAGTATAGGAGTTTTTTTATATTATGAAAGCTAAGCGATACTCAACAGAATTTAAGTCATCAATTGTCACCTTGTATAACGAGGGACGTTCTGCTAATTCTCTAGCCAATGAATACCAT
>NZ_MOWQ01000090.1:0-1535 GCF_002095565.1 Leuconostoc sp. BM2
TTTGGTCAATTGATGTGGCAACAACAACAAACCTTATCACATTTGCAAAAACAAGCTAAGCAGTTAAAACATAAACAAGCCATTGCTAAAACTAGTCAGCAAAAAGTGAAGCAGGTGGTTGCTAAAAGTACCATTACGAAAGCTAGTGAGACTAGTCAACAGTTCTTCAATCTTGCTTATAATTGGTCATCTGGATCTGATTATAAAAAACGTATCACGAAAATTAAGCAAGCTAAATTAGTCACCAGTCAAGTTTTAGCCAATGATTATTTATTCCCAGAGGTTGGTGGCACGGCTGATTACATTGATAATAATGGCTTGAAATCTAGTGTGGTGCAAGTGGCATATTATCCAAAGACAACTAATGATGATCAAACTAGTGGTGTCGTTGGTGTGGCTGTGAATGCGAAACATGACAGTGATGTTGGCAATGGTGAAACACGTTACTACTATTTCAATATTGATTATCAAACCAGTGATAATCAAATTACTAGTCTTGATTATGTTGGGCGGTTAGCTGTTAATCAAAGCACTGATTTTAATACTTTTAATCCTTATGAGTAATCATTAAGGATTTTTTAGTTAGTCAAAATTCAGAAAGGAGATCATGTGAAAAATAAAGTTAAACAAGCAGTCGTGATGAAAATTGCCTTGTATTGTGCGCCACTACTTGTCATTTTAATACCAGTGCTTTTGATCATTGCGCTAACAATGAATAATCCTAGTGTTGTCTGTCAGACTGATACAACCACCACGACGACAAGTTCAGATAGTGGTTCCAGTAATGGGTCTTTAACTGATAAAAATTCAGATATCGGTAAAAGAGTTAGCTATATTATTGATCGTTTTAAAAAGGCGGGTTATTCAGGGAACAATATTTCAGCAATCATTGCAATTGGTTGGAGTGAAAGTAATTTAAACCCTAAAGCGGTCAATCCTGCTGGCTCTGTTAAAGGTATCTGGCAATGGGGTGCTGGTGGTATCAACGGTAATCGCTATCAAAATACGGCAGATACAGTTGAAGCCCAGGTCGATTTAGCATTTAAAGAATTGGCAAGTAGCCATACCGTTGCTAGATTGGGATTAGCAAATGCTAAAGATATTGATAGTTCAGCTTTAGCCTGGGACACAGGTTTTGAGGGTGTTGGGGCAAGTGATCCACAGCGTAAAGTGTCCGAAGTTAAGGCTTGGGCGGAGTCAATTAAAAAAACGTATGATCTTAATTTTGAGGGATCATTAAGCAGTGGCAATAATGCCGTTAGTGATAGTAATACATCAGCAAGTAATAGCGCAGACAGTGATAGCAATAATCAAAGTGCTTATTGTAATACTGATGATAGTGGTTCGGCTGACGGTACAGGCAAGATTAAAGAGGGTGGGCTATCATTTTGGGACAAAAACAGCATTCCAGATGACATTAAGCCCTACGTGCATAATATTACGTCCAAAAAACTAGACTGGCGTTTAACGACACCAGACGCTTACAATCAGTGTGCTGGTTTTTCACAAGTCTATATGAATGCGATTTGGTCACC
>NZ_MOWQ01000091.1:0-1519 GCF_002095565.1 Leuconostoc sp. BM2
CCTGCATTCTAATCAATAAAGAATAGTAGAATACACGTATATCATAATTTGTATTAAATACATGATTGTAATCATTATCTTTCTTGATCAAAATAGTGGGAGTAGAACGAGCTTTTACAGGATTTTTATCCAAGATTGATACTAATGCCTGCGACAAGTAATTAATAGAGACAATCTTTGCTATAGGTTTCTTTTGGTTTCTGTAGTAATTTTTCTTTCTATCATAAAATATGTCTTTAGTTTTCAAAAAGCTCTCTATTTTGCGCTGAAGAGGGTCACTTGATCTTAACTGTGATGCAGTAACTGGATTTTGGGAATTTGTAGCCCGAATTATTTCATCTCTACTCTCATCCACATCATTTAAGATAATGACCTTAATAAAGACGCTACGTTTATCTGCTTCTACCTGTTCAGAAGTTAAATTATTGAAAATGTTGAATATAGAGTTAGATGTTTGCAACCCGTTGACAATTTGTACATTATCCAATTGCATCGTCTTAGCTACCGTTACACCTTTGTCTGCAATAATTGTAATGCCATTATTCAGCCACCAAAAATCTATGTTATCGGAACTTTTCTTCAAAGTAGTTTCAATAGCTTTATTAACAAGGGTTTTATTCTGATAATCTCGTATATTAGATTCAAACATTTCTTCGTTCAATGTTCGATTTTCACCTTCATCTACAGTTGTTGAGATAAATTTATAATAGTCTTTTAAATATGCTGTCACCAAGTACCCAGCTTGGGTATCAATATAATTAGGCACATTAACGCTAGAATTAAATGTTAGATTGCCTGATTTGGGGATTGTCTTTTCTGCTAAAGAATATAATTCATTACTACCAACAATATCATGTTCTAGTTTCAATCTTGTAATGGTGTTTTGTTTAAGCATGCTAAAAATGGCATTTGATTTATCTATATAACCCGTACTTGTCTGAGATTTGTTTGCTCGTGTAACATGGTGGAAATATATGGTTATATTTGGAAATTTACTTGCCATTTTTAAAATGAATTGTCTAAAAAAATTAATGAATTTTTTCAGATCTTCATCCATAGTTTCTGGCAAAATGGTATCAACAGTATCACCATTATCACCAAATAAATAGTACGCAAATTCTTGGAATTTTTGGGGAACAGATTCTTCTACTTTGTCCTTGTTTTTAATTTGAAAAAGATGTACATCCAATTTAAAACCCTTAGAATGACTTTTAACATCGTACTCATCAATGTAAAAGTCATTAATGAGTACATTATCAATAAATAAATAGAATGCATCTATCCCCCAATCAAGATTTGAATCACTTAATCCATTGTCTATGTCTTCTAGTGAAAAATTCATGTGCTCGTATACTGAAAATCCGGACTGCTTTATTTCTAGGGCATAATCCGAGATAATCAAGTATAGGAGTTTTTTTATATTATGAAAGCTAAGCGATACTCAACAGAATTTAAGTCATCAATTGTCACCTTGTATAACGAGGGACGTTCTGCTAATTCTCTAGCCAATGAATACCAT
>NZ_MOWQ01000092.1:0-1484 GCF_002095565.1 Leuconostoc sp. BM2
ATCATACCAGACAATACAGGTCAATTAAAGGCAAATAGATACATTTAAGTGCAAGAGTGAACCACTATAAAAGCAACGAGATAGGAGAAATTATCATGACAGTATCAAACGCATTATTTAACGAAGCCCAGGTAATCAAGGACACTAACAGCGCATTGGAAGACATCCAAGAAACGTTAGCACTTTCATTGGTTGATAGTTTGAAAGCAGGCGACCATGTCACAACACCAACGGTCATTAACATGTTGAAAGATTTGGAAGATATGCAACTCAAATATTACGACCGTTTGGAAGATAACGAGAACACGCAAGGGGCATTAGAGAACCAAGAACAATCAGGGGATGAGGAAACAGCAGAATGAAAATACCACGGTCAGAACAAGAAACAATCGTGATTTATGACGTTGAAGTAGGTAAGTGGCACATTGATACGACCTACCCACCACATATCAGAAAATACACGCCAGCTATGGGAGAAATTGAGGAAAAAACGCAAGACAGGTTAGCAGGTTTGATAAGTGATGAATTTAGTGGGTCATTCATGACAAGAAAGCGCAAAATACTCACGGATGAGCAACGCCAAAAGGTAAGAGAGCAACTAAGAAAAGGACAAGAACAATGAGTATCACAATTTGGTTAGGGCAAGTAGTTACGATCATTGTATTAGTGGGTGGCGCTTTTGTCGCTGGTATGGTGGTAGGCGACAGTCACAAAGGAGGACGCAAGGCATGAATTTGTACATCAAAACGTTGAATAAGCTGTTTGAGACATTGCCTAGCATTGCAGACAGTGAAGCAATCAAAGGGCATGACAAAGCACGGGCGGAGATTATGACAGCCTATGAACATCTAGACAAAGCAATGACACGCCTAGTCATTGATAACGTGTAAAGGGGATGATATGGCAGTAACAAATGATGACATTATGAACGAGTTACGAGCAGTGAAACAGCAACACGTTTGGAAAAGAGCGGAGAATGTGGCCAAGCACTTTGATGTCAGTTTAGGCACAGTCAAGAGCTGGAAAAGGCGAGGACTGATAACAGGTTATAAACATGACAAGATAGTCATTTATGACGTGTTAGTGATTGAACGTGATTTGTTTCAAGTAGAAAACTAGAAAGGAATGCAGAGCATGAAAAAGGGCATAAAAAAAGCTATCACATCCCCCGCCAAGGAAACAGTGATAACCGACCACAAACGCCCTATACATGGCTTTTGCTATACACATTTTAACATGAAAGAAGAACATTTAACAGATATTGAGCATCAATTTCTAAGTGCTTTACCAGACGGCAGGGACAACGCAGTCACGCTGTTAAAGCTATCTAGAACATTGAACATTAACAAGCACAAAGTCAGTGAAATCGTGGCGAGGTTGCGGAATGCAGGCTATTTAGTTGGCAGTAGTAAGAGCAGACCGAATGGGGTGTATTTCATCATCACAGCGCAAGAGTTTTGGGAAACGGTCAACACAATCAAGAA
>NZ_MOWQ01000093.1:0-1471 GCF_002095565.1 Leuconostoc sp. BM2
ATTTAGCTTCTTTTTATGATGCTGCAATTGGTCATCAAGCACTACTAAAATAAACCGATGTCTTCACATTGGTTTTGCAAAATGTTAGGCTTATAAATGTACAATTCTAGCGCTTTGACGCTGTATCGTAATCGTACAATTGGTTATTCAAAACCAGATAGTGCATGGTTCGTAAGAGACGTGACATCGCACCAATAGCAATTTTCTTTGTTCCCTTTGACATTGAAGATTGCTTTTTCTTTTGATACCAATCATTGATATGATTTTGATGACCATAAGTTGCCGTACTAGCAATGTTACTAATGGCTTTGAATAGCACTTTTCTGGCGATTGTATTACCTCGCTTTGTGATGAACCCAGAACTTTTATAATCACCTGAATCATTAAATCGTAAGTCAATCCCGACAAAGGCATTCAATTTGTTACTAGTCGCAAAACGATGCAAATCACCTAATTCAGCGATTAGAGAAACCACTGTTTTGTCCGAAAATCCTGGTATACTCTGATAAATGTCATATTCAGGTAAATCTTTGGCCTGATCAACCATAGTCGCTAAGACATTGGCCTTGCTTTGAGATAACGCAATTAAGCGCTGCGCATAATAACGCACCTCGGTGACATTATACGAAGCAACGGCAACAGCAGGCGCTGATAGGATGCCAAGCGCCACTAGTTTATCAACGAGTCGTGTTAAACGCGCAACACCGATTTGACGACTGACGCTGCTTTGAATCGTATCGGATAACGTTTGTCGTGAATGCTTAGCCATTGTGGCATGAGGGATTAACGACACAATCTCCCAATATTGTTGGCTATCGGTAGTTGAAAACAAAGTTTCAATTTCTGGGAAAGTCAATTGAAGCAAACGATGTAGCCGATTTTTAGCGGACACAATATCGTGGTTTAACTGTTGGTAAAAACGACTCATATCTTGTAGTTCAATATAAATCGGATTCTGGACGTAACTTTTAGCACGCTTTAAAATGAATTGCGTTTCCGCCAAATGCTTGGCATCGTTAAGATCATTTTTGTTAGGACGTAATTGATCCAATTGCTTTTTAGCGGTCAAAGGATTCAGGCAAGTATAAGGATAATTGTGGGCCTCTAAGAAAGTTTTTAAACGTCTCGAATAAACGCCTGTCGCCTCAAACACGATATCTGGGAACGTATTAAACTGCATAATGACCGTATTTAACTGATTGAACCCAAAGACATCATGGGTGATCTTAAAATTCTGTACAACCTTACCATCAACAGCGACGGCAACTTGACTGGTTGCCTTCGAAACATCAATACCAATAACAGCGTGCATGAGTGCACCTCCAAAGAATAATTGATTGAAACAGTCACTGGCAGCCATCACCATCTAATTTTCTATACTCGACGTCTAGCGTCTAACTTACTAAGAACAAATTGTGTGGTAACGCCAGTGAAACGGCCACTTTTATTCACGACATCCAGTGCCAAAAAA
>NZ_MOWQ01000094.1:0-1419 GCF_002095565.1 Leuconostoc sp. BM2
AAAAAAATGTCCAGAAAGTTATTGGGTTTTTCTATGTCTAAATATTCAAATGAATTTAAATTAATAATCGTCAACGAATGGCTGGTTGGTCAAAATGGCCTGAAAAAGTTAGCGAAAAAATACAACATTCCTACCTTTAGATCAATAGTTGAATGGCGCGATGAATATCTCGTGACTGGTTCCATTGGCTCTAAAAGCCACAAATCCTATTCACCAGAATTTAAAATAACCGTGTTGAACTATCTTGAAACACACTCACAATCAGAGGCGTCACGTTATTTTGCCGTCTTTCCTAGCACAACAATCGCTAATTGGTTGAGAACGTATCGAAAATTCGGTTACAATGGGTTAAAACCTAAACCGAAAGGCCGGCAACCAACTATGGGACGTAAACGCATTCATCCACTCACACCCGAACAACAAGAACTCGCTGACTTAAAGCAAGAAAATTATCAACTCAAGATGAAAGTGGCGATATTAGAAAAATTAAAAGCCTTAGTGGATCAACGAACCGAGAAAAACAAACGGCAGTAACGTCACTAAGGCGGACTAAATATTTTAAATTGGCTGATTTATTAGCGCTAATTGGCTTGAAACGGAGTACGTATTATTATCTAGAAGCTCATCCGCTCAATACGTCATCAGACAACAAAATAGCAGACGTCATCCGTCAAATTAAGTCACCCCAATTTCAAACCGAATATGGGTATCGTCGCGTGACAACGCTGTTGCACCACCAAGGTTATTTGGTTAACCACAAACGCGTGCTCCGTATTATGGGTCAAAATGCACTCCTCAGCACAACGTATAACACGCGTAAGCGTCGTTATAATTCATATCGCGGTACGGTTGGGCGGATTGCCGAACGTGTCATTAAACGCGACTTTCAAGCTGATGCACCTTACCAAAAGATTGTCACAGACGTCACTGAAATTCAGTTGAACGATCATAGTAAAGCTTACTTGACCGCTTTTGTCGACTTGTATGCCGGTGAAGTTTTGTCTTATCACTTAGCCAAGACACCAACCATGTCGCTGGTCATGCGGCCATTAAAGTCTTTATCGAAGCATCGTGGGGCTATTATTCATAGTGATCAGGGATTCCATTATCAGACACCGATGTTCATTAACACGTTGAAGGATTTCGGCATGACACAAAGCATGAGCCGTAAATCAACACCAGTCGACAATGCACCAATTGAGAGCTTTTTCCATATTTTGAAGGCCAATATCGTGCATCGTAAACAGTACGAATCATTTCATGATTTCAAAGTGGTCGTTGACGACTTTATCAATTATTACAACAATCACCGGATCAAACAAAAACTCAATGGTTTGTCGCCGGTTCAATATCGACAACTCACCACTGAGTCTGTTAGTTAATTAATTTTATTTTGTCCAACTATTGGGGTTCACTTCA
>NZ_MOWQ01000095.1:0-1244 GCF_002095565.1 Leuconostoc sp. BM2
CCATGGTTGGGTTCGGGTTTGATTAACCTGGCCTATTGCTTGTAAGACAGATCGTTTTTGTTTTTTCATAGTACTCATAAAGCTTCGTATCTGACAAAAAGATTCTGCGCCTTTCTTACTTCGGAAAGTTCCAGACACTTTCTGTTTGACTTTCGTCATTCGAATATCCCGTTCCGCTTGATTATTATCAAATGGAATGTCTGGATGTTCTAAGAATGCTAGAATTCTATCAGCATATTTAAAGAAGCGATTCCATAAATTTTGAGCAGGTGTCTGCTTTCTTTTCTTGTTTGACTCTGTAGAAAGTACTGGTTGTGCTTTTAATATGGATTGATAGACGGTAAACAGATTCTGTTGCTCCGTTTTTGGAAGCATTCCTTTATATTGCTTTTTCAGCGTTAAAGCTTGCGTTAGAAATTTCTGCATCTGTTGCGCCCATTTTTGCCCCGTACTATCTATAATTCCTTGCAAATCTCGTAAGAGATGGGCATTACATAATACATGACGACAATCTGTATACGCATCATATGATTTCCAACCATCATGCATCGCAATTCCGGAAAAAGACGGTAAAATTTCGCCCGCATCCATTGCTTCTTTTCCTCGTTTTTGATGAATATGTTGCAAGGTCACCTCCGGTGTACTGGCAGTATGTAACCATTGTATTTTATTTTCTACTCGCATACCGGTTTCATCAAAATGGACAACTGGAGACTGAAGGATCTTGTCTTTTACTTCTTGGAGAAAGGGCTGCAGTTGAGCCGAAAAACTGTTTGTATGATTCACTAACGTTCCTTCACTGATAGAATACCCAAAACAATCTTGAAAGAATTCTTTTGTTCGTTTTAAAGGAAGACACTGATAATGCGTTAAATAGGGGATCAGTCTTTTTATATTTGGGCCATATTGAACAGGATGAGAGACAGTAGAAGGAAACTGAGATTCTTGGATAGAATGGCAATGTGGGCATTCTTTTTGTTCCACTTTATGTTCTGTCACTTCTATCTGGATAGGTGGTAAATCATACACTTGGCGAATGCGGTATCCTTTTACAGGTTCGTGGTTTAAGGACGTGTTACAACAAGTACAATGCGTAGGAGAATAGGTAATCGTATGATCCGGAGTCGTTGTCAAATGAAGCGTATGTCCTTTGTGGCCCAACTGGCCACCGGTTTGACGCTGGGATGATTTGCGCAAACTTTTTGTAATAGGTTTACGCAAACCATCTGTAGAAGGTGGTTTAT
>NZ_MOWQ01000096.1:0-1170 GCF_002095565.1 Leuconostoc sp. BM2
AGCAGGAAATGCGTAAATGGTATTCAGCGGTATTAAACGATAAGACTTTTAAGGCAGATTATCCAGATGAATATACATTATTGAATAATGTGCGTTTTGTGACACTTGATGTTTCTGATAAAACAAATTATGGTGTTTTAGATCCTTTCATTGTGATTGATGTGAGTGGTACAGCAGGACAAACGCAATCTAACCAGGAAAATTTGAAAGCAACTGTGACAGAAATTTTCAAACAAATTTACCGTGATTATGGTTCCTTAATTCGTGAAACAGAATTAGATCTAGCCATTGATAAAATTATTCAAAAGCGACAAGCTGGTGAAACCGTTGGTATGTTAGATGTCATTGAAGAATTAGCCCAAAACGAAGATGAAGACGTGAAACATTTAGCCAAGTTTTTATCAGGTAAAGTTACTCGTAGTTCATTATCCCTAGTTTTTTCTCATGGTGAAAGTGAGGGATTGAAGTTAAAAAATCGGATTACTATTCTTGAAACAGCAGGATTGACATTGCCACAACATGACAAACCGACACATGATTACACCGAATTTGAGGTGGCAAGTATGATTGTAATGACGGTGTTAGGGGTCTTTAGTCGGACGTTTGCGACACGGGATTATGATGAAAAAACGGTTGAAATATTTGATGAAGCTTGGACGTTTACAACGTCTGATATTGGTAGTCGCATTTTTAATGAAATGGCACGTATTGGACGTTCTGCCAACAACTTGTTAATTCCCGTGACACAATCAGTTCATGATGTTAAAAGTGATAATTTTGGTGTTTTATTTGCCTTTGATGAGGATAAGGAACAGCCAGATATTTTACAACATGTTGGTTTGCCAGTTAATGATGACAACATCAAAGAATTAGGTAATATGGTCATGGGACAGTGTTTTATGAAAGATATTTATGGACGGGTTGAAAAAATAACGGTTGATGAGCCATTAGTTGCTATGCAACGTGCCTATCAGACGGTTAAAGCTGGTGACACGGCACAAGCCGAAAAAGCTTATCGCTAATATGTTAAAATAGAACAGTCAATAGTTAAGTTAAGTGGTGGCTATTCTTTCAACAGAAAAGAGGTGGTGCTTATGGTGTAAAACCTATAAACACGAACTCTAGGAAAGGAAAAGCCTGGTGTCTGTTTCAGACGCTTTACAGCTCATG
>NZ_MOWQ01000097.1:0-1145 GCF_002095565.1 Leuconostoc sp. BM2
CGCGCAATGGCACGAACAGAATAATTCAATTCGAGTAAAGTTTGAATGACAGTGCGTTCTTGAGATGATAAACTAGTCATGAGTCGCAGTTCCTTTATGGTTGTTTTAGACAATTACCATTAAAGGCGCTGCGGCTTTTTTATTCAAGTGTTCGGTTTAATTTTACAATCTACCATTTATAGATAAAAAAACACCGACTAGAAATTAATCTGGTCGGTGTTTTTTTGTACGCCTATTATATGATTTTATATGGAGCCAGATGTGGAGCCAGCAATTATTTTGCGGTGTTCAAACGCGTATATATCAATGCTTTTATTAAAATGGTTCACGGTACGCTAGCTCCTTAGTTAGTAGATTTATATCTAGCAAGTAAGACAGCAGAGAAGCTGTTTTTTTTTGCTTATTTCAGGTGTGTCAAGTGTCTCAGTCTGATAAAATTTTTAAGTTTTGGAATGGATTTCCAACAATTGATGTATGGTATGCTAAAAAAGATAATAAGACTAAAAGATAGCTTTTAATTACAAAAGTACTAAAAAGTTCAAGAAGTGGGCGATATTTTGAAATTGGATTAATGATAGCTGTCAATATTTTTATGTTGTAAGAAGTAAATTGATATTTTTAAATTTGAAAAATTATGATTAATACTGTAAGATGGTGAATTAAAGGAGTATTAAATTGAAAAAAGATAATAATCATTTTGTCGAGCTGTTACAAAATCTGTCATTGAATGATGAGGAGCAATTTTTTGTTAATAACGCAATTCACCAATTGAAGGATAATCATGAACGAGAAGATTTGGTCATTAGAAATTTAATTGGCGATTTTCGTCCGCTTGCTTTGCAACAAAAATTATCACCACAAGGTTTGCAATTTTTTACGGAGTTGGTGAAACCAAATTTCAAAGAGGATATCTCACTATGGTTACCAATTTGGTTAGGAACGATTCACTGAGATAGATTGAGACAGGGTGTAGTTAATCCATTTGAACAAGTTTGGATAATAAAAAAGGTCAGCAATGTGAAGTGAACCCCAATAGTTGGACAAAATAAAATTAATTAACTAACAGACTCAGTGGTGAGTTGTCGATATTGAACCGGCGACAAACCATTGAGTTTTTGTTTGATCCGGTGATTGTTGTAATAATT
>NZ_MOWQ01000098.1:0-1057 GCF_002095565.1 Leuconostoc sp. BM2
ATCCTGAGAAGAGAAAAGTATTGGGCTATAAAATTGGCGATACAATGACAGCCGAGCTAGCCACAAGTGCCTTACAGATGGCGTTAGATAAGCATCGAAAGCCAGTCATTATTCATTCAGATATGGGGTCACAATACACGAGTGCTGAGTTTAATATTAAATGTCAAAATTATGGCTTGAAACATTCATATTCACTCAAAGGCCATCCGTACGATAATGGCCGTATGGAAGCGTTTCATTCAATATTGAAGCGTGAAGAGGTTTATTTGAAGGCATACCAAACATTAACTGAAGTCCAAGCAGCCATTGGTTGGTATATCAATTTTTATAATAGTAATCGTATCTCAAATGTTGCTTAATTAACTGAATAAAAATAGTCCAATTTATTGACTTCTGAGCATCTTTATCTGGGGCAAAAATTATGGCGCTGGCGCCGGCGGTATTTCTCATACTGGATTGTTCATGGATGATGGTGATACGATAATTCATTCATCATGGTATACCGCCGGTAGGAAAAACGAAGCGGTTGTGCCAACCAATCACAATAACTACTGGGCGCTGGATAACAGACCCGAATATCATTTTTTCCACTGTGTAGGAAAATAATACCACGTCAGCAATTTTAACAACCGGCAGTTAATCTCAAAACATAAAACGATTAATTCCGTGTTATTGTTGATTATCGGTCGATGAGTGGTGAGCGTGACAAATTCGCTTGGATTCGTGGGTCGATAGATTATTATCAATATCACAGTGATTTTACTTAACTAATGGTAGATTGTAAAATTAAACCGAACACTTGAATAAAAAAGCCGCAGCGCCTTTAATGGTAATTGTCCAAAACAACCATAAAGGAACTGCGACTCATGACTAGTTTATCATCTCAAGAACGTACTGTCATTCAAACTTTGCTGGAATTGAATTATTCGATTCGTGCCATTGCGCGCTTTATTAAACGCTCTCCTTCAACCGTTTCGATTGAAATTCATCAAGTTACACCCTATAAAGCTGAGATTGCTCATGCGTTGGCATTGAAAAAACGTCATCTACGTGGTCG
>NZ_MOWQ01000099.1:0-1055 GCF_002095565.1 Leuconostoc sp. BM2
GGCAGATTGTAAAATTTAAGTTGAACATTTAAGTGGACAGAAAAACCCATCAAGGTCTTTAATGGTGTTACCACAACATTCCATTAGAAAGAAGGACCTTAATGGGCACCACTATTTTATCATTCCAGAACCGTGTTGTCATTGAAACGCTTCATAATGAAGGACGTTCCTTGCGATACATCGCTAACTACTTAGGCTTTAGTAAGACCACCATCTTTAACGAACTTCACCGGCTAAATAGTGAGTATCAAGCTGAGCTAGCGCAAACTGACTTTGAACGAACGGTTAGTCAACGGGGGCGGAAGTCTTCGCTCACTAAAAACCTTAAACACTTGGTCGAGGAAAAGATTCAAGTCCAGAAGTGGTCCCCTGAACAAGTTGCCCATGTGGTTGGGATTGCCTACAAGACGGTCTATAACTGGATTGATCAAGGCTGGCTTGATATACAGTTGCCTGATTTGCCTGATCATGGAATTCGTCGTCATCGTGCTAAAGAAAAGCGTGGTACGTTCAGTCACGGCCGCTCAATTGAGGAGCGTCCTCATAAAGTCGAAACTCGCCAGGAATTCGGCCACTTTGAAGCTGATACCGTACTTTCTGGCAAACGTAAAGGTCAAGCTGTAGCTACTTTTGTGGCGCGTAAGAGTCGCCTGACAATTGTTAAACGGCTCCATGGTCGCGACAGTCAGTCCATGACTCAAGCCGTACTTGAACTAGCTAGTCAACTTCAAGACAAGCTCAAGACGCTTACCGTGGATCATGGGAAAGAGTTCGCTAACTATCAGGCAATTGAACAGCTAACGGGTACTCAGGTTTACTTTGCCCATGCCTATTCACCGCACGAACGCGGTAGTAATGAGAACCGTAATCGAGTTTTGCGACGGTTTATTCCCAAGGGACAAGCCATTGAAGATCTGAGCGATCGCCAGCTGGTTCAAATCAATTGGTATCTGAATTCCCGACCACTTAAATGTCTTAACTGGCACACACCAATCGAGATCTTCTTGCTTAATCTACGTCACTAAATTCGTTCAAGTTATTTCTTGCAATCTGCC
>NZ_MOWQ01000100.1:0-1032 GCF_002095565.1 Leuconostoc sp. BM2
ATCCAGAAACATCACGTATTCCAGATGAATTTATCAACGTTAAAGAAACAAAGACACCTGATAAGGCGAAATTAAAGGCGTTTATCAATACCGGTGGAAAAGTTAAGGGTGTGGCAGTTATTGAACGCACACATGCACAGGTGAAATAAATGAAAAAACGAGAAAAAGGTGTTAAAACACCGTTCAGAGTATTGATTTACGGTAAACAAGGAGATGGTAAAACATCAGTAACACGATTTGCACCGGGTCCAGTAGCACTACTTACTTTAGATAATACCGATAAGGTTTTGGTTAATGTCGATAAAGACGGTGTCGTGGAGCGATTCTACATTGAAGATTACAGTAAGATTCTCGCTGAAATAAATGAATTTATCGAGTATGTCGCAAACAGTGAATTTAAAACAGTTGTGTTTGATAATTTAAGCGCGCTAGAAAAAGTTTGGTTTGTGAATGCGGCTGATGAAGGTAAGAATCACGGTATCAATTCAATGCAGGACTACGGCAAATTCAGTAATCAGCTAATTAAAATGCTGACATACATTGATAGTCGATTGAAAGATAAAAACGTTATCTACACAGCATGGCAACGTAACGGTGAAATTTGGTTAGAAAGCGGTCAGAAAATTACGCCATTCCAACCTGATCTACGAGATAGCGTGAATAATTACTTTATGGGAACCGTTCATGCAGTGACGCATATCAAATATGACCAAGAAAAGAAAGAGCGATATTGGACTTTGACAAATTCAACAAACGAATATGCAAAGAATCAAATTGACGGTCGCAAGCGTGCCGATTTCGATAAATTGTTTGATTGGGAGGCTTAATGATACATGCCGTTTCAATTATACGATTATCAGAGTAAATTACTTTCAGACGCACGACAATCGCTTGCTAATGGTTCGAAAAGCGTCATGGTAGTTTCTGCTGCTGGTTCTGGTAAAACAGCTATGATGAGTGAAATGGCTAGATTAACAACCTCACATCACAAAAGAGTGTGGGTTATGGCACATCGAAAAGAATTGATAAATC
>NZ_MOWQ01000101.1:0-1012 GCF_002095565.1 Leuconostoc sp. BM2
ATACTCCCTAGTGATCGATAGTGAACCAGTACCGTGAGGGAAAGGTGAAAAGCACCCCGGAAGGGGAGTGAAAGAGATCCTGAAACCGTGTGCCTACAAATAGTCAGAGCCCGTTAATGGGTGATGGCGTGCCTTTTGTAGAATGAACCGGCGAGTTACGATCCCGTGCGAGGTTAAGTTGAAGAGACGGAGCCGCAGCGAAAGCGAGTCTGAATAGGGCGTTTAGTACGTGGTCGTAGACCCGAAACCAGGTGATCTACCCATGTCCAGGGTGAAGTTCAGGTAACACTGAATGGAGGCCCGAACCCACGCACGTTGAAAAGTGCGGGGATGAGGTGTGGGTAGCGGAGAAATTCCAATCGAACCTGGAGATAGCTGGTTCTCCCCGAAATAGCTTTAGGGCTAGCCTTAAGTGTAAGAGTCTTGGAGGTAGAGCACTGATTGAACTAGGGGTCCTCATCGGATTACCGAATTCAGTCAAACTCCGAATGCCAATGACTTATCCTTAGGAGTCAGACTGCGAGTGATAAGATCCGTAGTCAAGAGGGAAACAGCCCAGATCGCCAGCTAAGGTCCCAAAGTGTGTATTAAGTGGAAAAGGATGTGGAGTTGCTTAGACAACTAGGATGTTGGCTTAGAAGCAGCCACCATTTAAAGAGTGCGTAATAGCTCACTAGTCGAGTGACTCTGCGCCGAAAATGTACCGGGGCTAAATACACCACCGAAGCTGCGAATTGATACCAATGGTATCAGTGGTAGGGGAGCGTTCTAAGTGCAGTGAAGTCAGACCGGAAGGACTGGTGGAGCGCTTAGAAGTGAGAATGCCGGTATGAGTAGCGAAAGACGGGTGAGAATCCCGTCCACCGAATGCCTAAGGTTTCCTGAGGAAGGCTCGTCCGCTCAGGGTTAGTCAGGACCTAAGCCGAGGCCGACAGGCGTAGGCGATGGACAACAGGTTGATATTCCTGTACCACCTCTTTATCGTTTGAGCAATGGAGGGACGCAGAAGGGT
>NZ_MOWQ01000102.1:0-996 GCF_002095565.1 Leuconostoc sp. BM2
TCGTCGATTTAACAAACCAACGACAACTGTTGATTATCGTCAACGTCCCAACTTAATCAGGCATTTACCCGAAGCCAACGCTTGGAGCATGGACATCACTTATTTAAAGTTGAGTAATGGTCAGTGGGTCTATTTAGCATCAGTTTTAGAGTTACAAACGCGTAAGATATTAGCCCATCAAATCAGTGCCACGATGGATACCAAATTGGTAGTTACAACACTACAAAGATCGCTGTCAACTGATAAAAAACCAAATTATTTACATACTGATATGGGCAGTCAGTTCACTAGTTTTGGCTTTGAAAATTTGTTAAAGCGACATAAAATTGATCATTCGTATTCAAAACTAGGACATCCATATGATAATGCCAAAATTGAAAGTTTTCACTCCCTATTAAAGCGTGAAATGATTTATCAATTCCGGTTTCCATCGATTGCACATCTAATTTTAGATGTGTCCAAGTATATTCATTGGTTCAACAACGAAAGAATCAGTCTTGCCAATCAAAAAATAAACGTTGCCTAATCAGTTCAGCCCTAGATAAAAAACATTCCGAATTATTGACTTATGAGCACTAACAACAATGTTTTCAAACCCTGCTGTTAATGTCGCTCTTTCCCAACTTAATCCGGTTGGCTCAGCACGACCTTTTTCGTTAGTGATAAAGTAGACGACATTGCCGAAACGAACATCATGATCACCTGCGCGAACCACATCATTGACCAAACCAGCAGCGAATTGTTGTAGCCCTGACAGTGATACATTCGGCCAGCTTTCACTTACCCCACTTTTTTCTGCCAGGTCTTTAATCACCTCATCATTGAGATCAATTTCAGTTTGTTCAACGCGGGCAAAAAATGGATCACCAATACTAGTTTGTTTTTTCTTCCCAAACATATCTTATTCCCCCGTTCAGAATGGCCAGTTGATGACGTTTCCGCCACCAGCGGTTGTAGCTGTTTGCCAAATCCATGTCAGCAATAGTCCAGTTAAGG
>NZ_MOWQ01000103.1:0-992 GCF_002095565.1 Leuconostoc sp. BM2
ATGGCAGTATTAGTACTTGGTGGTGCAGGATATATTGGCTCACACATGGTGAAACGTTTGGTTGAAGCCGGACGCGACGTGGTGGTTGTGGACGCCTTGTTCACTGGACACCGCGCAGCAGTTAATCCAGCAGCGACATTTTATCAAGTGGACATTCGTGATAAGGCAGCTTTGTCGGCAGTGTTTGATAAAGAAAATATTGAACAAGTGGTTCATTTTGCAGCCTTTTCAATTGTGCCAGAGTCAGTGGCAAACCCACTGAAATATTTTGACAACAATACTAGTGGCATGATTACGTTGCTGGAAGTGATGAAAGCACATGACGTCAAACAAATCGTCTTTTCATCAACCGCCGCAACTTATGGTAATCCGGTGCATATTCCGATTAAGGAAACTGATCCGCAAAATCCGATTAACCCTTATGGTGAATCAAAGTTGATGATGGAAAAAATCATGAACTGGTCCGATCAAGCTGACGGGGTTAAATGGGTCGCGTTGCGCTATTTCAATGTGGCTGGTGCAGCAGAAGATGGCACGATTGGCGAAGACCACAATCCAGAAACACACTTGGTACCAATTATTTTGCAAGCGGGTTTGGGACAACGTGATTATATTGAAATGTTTGGTGATGACTATAACACACCAGACGGCTTTAATGTACGAGATTATGTGCATGTCTTAGACTTGGCAGACGCGCATATTTTGGCATTGCAGTATTTAGCTGATGGGCATGAGTCAAATCAGTTTAACTTGGGATCAGCGACTGGCTTTTCAGTGAAAGAGATGGTCGAGGCGGCACGGGAAGCAACAGGGGTTGATATTCCGGCTAAGATTGGGCCACGTCGAGCGGGTGATCCTGATATTTTGATTGCCAATTCAGATAAGGCACGAGAGGTACTTGGCTGGGCACCAAAGTATGATAATGTGCAAGACATCATCAAGACAGCTTGGCAGTGGCATCAGAGTCATCCTAAGGGTTATGATGATCGTCA
>NZ_MOWQ01000104.1:0-989 GCF_002095565.1 Leuconostoc sp. BM2
ATTTGGTATCCATCGTGGCACTGATTTGATGGGCTAATATCTTACGCGTTTGTAACTCTAAAACTGACGCTAAATAGACCCACTGACCATTACTCAACTTTAAATAAGTGATGTCCATGCTCCAAGCGTTGGCTTCGGGTGAATGCCTGATTAAGTTGGGACGTTGACGATAATCAACAGTTGTCGTTGGTTTGTTAAATCGACGACTCATGACAGAGTATATGCCAGCTTCTCGCATTAAACGACGAACTCGGTTGGTTCCATGATGCAAATTCAGATCAGCTAATGCTAATCGCAGACGTGGCGCGCCATAAGCTTTATAGTTATTTTGCCAAATTTCACGCAACAAAGCTTTTAAGATCGTGTCTTCTCGTTGTCGTTGGCTCTCAGTATAGTGAACCCAATCAAAGTAGGTGCTTTTGGGTATTTTGAGTAGGCGAAGCACCATCATGAGTTTAAAATGCTGTTTTAGCAATGATTGGACAATAGGAAAATGGGTCTTACGTGTTACTTGCGATGTTCGCCCAGCAAAACGGCCGCAATTTTTAAAATTTCGTTTTCTTCTTTGAGTCTTGCGACTTCTTTCTGCATTGCATTAAATTGGGCGCGAGTCACTGGCTTACCAGTAACGTCCGTCCCAATGATTTGGGCTTTCTTCACCCAACCCGTGACGGTTTGTACAGCCAAATGGTATTCATTGGCTAGAGAATTAGCAGAACGTCCCTCGTTATACAAGGCGACAATTGATGACTTAAATTCTGTTGAGTATCGCTTAGCTTTCATAATATAAAAAAACTCCTATACTTGATTATCTCGGATTATGCCCTAGAAATAAAGCAGTCCGGATTTTCAGTATACGAGCATAAGTCAAGTGGAAATTAAAATCACGGTTGAATTAAAGGAGGTGAAATATCTTAAAGAAGCGCTATTTTAATAAGCTTATGCATCGATAAAATTTGATGATAAGCTGAATTTAAACTTTGTTAAGT
>NZ_MOWQ01000105.1:0-980 GCF_002095565.1 Leuconostoc sp. BM2
GGTAGATTGCAAGAATTAACCGAACACTGCAAACTGCTGAAAAACCTTTCGTGGTGATTGCCAGTTGAGTGTTTTCATTGGTCTCGCATTGATCCAATGATTAATTTGATCTAATTCTTTGGCGCTAACTGTTTCAATTTTGCGTTCTTTCGGTATAAAACGACGGACGTATCGATTTAATATCTCATTACTCCCACGTTCTTCTGGTGAATATGGGTGCGCAAAATAGACTGGAATGCCTAGTTTTTGCTCGATTTCGTTATATTTTGCAAATTCTCGCCCACGATCAACAGTGATTGACTTGGCATTTTTGATCCCTTGAAAAAAACGAATTAAGAGTGGTGTCACTGCCTGACTATTGCGCCCAGTGACCTGTCTCACGATATGTTGCCGGCTTAGTCTTTCAGTAATTGTCACCAGCACATCGCCACGTCTTTTACCCGATTGCATGGTGTCAACTTCAAAATGTCCAAAGGTTTGTCGTGCTTTCACACTTTCAGGTCTCGTTTCAATCGAACGACCATGCACAAATACTTGTCGTCTACCATCAGATTGACGCTTTTGACGGATACCTTTGTCAGGTAAATCAGCCAATGATAGTTTGAGTCGACCAGCATTGAGCCAATTATAAATCGTTTTGAAAGGTAACCCTAAAACATGCGCAGCGGTTTCTGGTGACCACTTCAATATACCAATGTGGTGATTCAAAAAGACAGCGATAGCTGGTGTTAGCGTGTCATGACGACCACGTAGATGACGTTTTTTCAATGCCAACGCATGAGCAATCTCAGCTTTATAGGGTGTAACTTGATGAATTTCAATCGAAACGGTTGAAGGAGAGCGTTTAATAAAGCGCGCAATGGCACGAACAGAATAATTCAATTCGAGTAAAGTTTGAATGACAGTGCGTTCTTGAGATGATAAACTAGTCATGAGTCGCAGTTCCTTTATGGTTGTTTTAGACAATTACCATTAAAGGC
>NZ_MOWQ01000106.1:0-970 GCF_002095565.1 Leuconostoc sp. BM2
GCCTTCTTGGTGAAGTTTAACCAATGAATCTTTGAAATCTTGTGAATAACGAATTGACATAAAAATACTCCTATACTTTCATTTTACGGACTGAATAAAAATAGTCCATTTTTTTAGTATAAGAGCATTAATGTTAGTAAGTTTTTTTTAGAGTGTTAAATCAAAATTGGCCCCAATCAGTTGCAACACTTGGTATAAATCATAATCGTTCATGTGACCAATTAATTTTGCCTCACGTTTTACAGAATCCATTGGAATTGGTTGTAACGTATTCACCTGTCCGTATACCTTTTCATACCCAACAACATTAAATCTTGTGGGAATGTTTTTAACCGAACTGGTAATAGGCGCTACAATGATCAAATTAGAAACCATATTGTATTTATCCGAACTAACCACTAATCCAGGTCGACGTTTTCGAATTTCTTGACCAACAGATGGATCGAAATTAATGATAACAAAATCTCCTTGCTTAAATTTAGTCATCAATAATATCCTCAACAATTACCTCTTGTTCATCAATCAATTCATTTTCTTTCAATTTATCAAATGGATTATTGAGTTTTGGTGTGAAAATTAATGAATTGTCCTTTTTAATGGCTAAAAATTCTTGGCCAACTGTGATACCTAATTCTGACGGTAACGTTACTGCTACTGAATTACCTTGTTTACGTGCTTTAACAATTGTCATCATACCACCTCCATTTGTATAACTTAATTATACATGTATCATTAAGTATAATCAATCTCTATCACAGCTTATACTTTTACAATTTCAATCATCATTGCTCAGAAGTCAATAAATTGGGCTATTTTTCATAAACAAAAAAGGAATAGTTTAATTGAAGTGAACCCCAATAGTTGGACAAAATAAAATTAATTAACTAACAGACTCAGTGGTGAGTTGTCGATATTGAACCGGCGACAAACCATTGAGTTTTTGTTTGATCCGGTGATTGTTGTAATAATT
>NZ_MOWQ01000107.1:0-967 GCF_002095565.1 Leuconostoc sp. BM2
GCTTGGAGCATGGACATCACTTATTTAAAGTTGAGTAATGGTCAGTGGGTCTATTTAGCGTCAGTTTTAGAGTTACAAACGCGTAAGATATTAGCCCATCAAATCAGTGCCACGATGGATACCAAATTGGTAGTTACAACACTACAAAGATCGCTGTCAACTGATAAAAAACCAAATTATTTACACACTGATATGGGCAGTCAGTTCACTAGTTTTGGCTTTGAAAATTTGTTAAAGCGACATAAAATTGATCATTCGTATTCAAAACTAGGACATCCATATGATAATGCCAAAATTGAAAGTTTTCACTCCCTATTAAAGCGTGAAATGATTTATCAATTCCGGTTTCCATCGATTGCACATCTAATTTTAGATGTGTCCAAGTATATGGTAGATTGCAAGAATTAACCGAACACTGCAAACTGCTGAAAAACCTTTCGTGGTGATTGCCAGTTGAGTGTTTTCATTGGTCTCGCATTGATCCAATGATTAATTTGATCTAATTCTTTGGCGCTAACTGTTTCAATTTTGCGTTCTTTCGGTATAAAACGACGGACGTATCGATTTAATATCTCATTACTCCCACGTTCTTCTGGTGAATATGGGTGCGCAAAATAGACTGGAATGCCTAGTTTTTGCTCGATTTCGTTATATTTTGCAAATTCTCGCCCACGATCAACAGTGATTGACTTGGCATTTTTGATCCCTTGAAAAAAATGAATTAAGACTGGTGTCACTGCCTGACTATTGCGCCCAGTGACCTGTCTCACGATATGTTGCCGGCTTAGTCTTTCAGTAATTGTCACCAGCACATCGCCACGTCTTTTACCCGATTGCATGGTGTCAACTTCAAAATGTCCAAAGGTTTGTCGTGCTTTCACACTTTCAGGTCTCGTTTCAATCGAACGACCATGCACAAATACTTGTCGTCTACCATCAGATTGACGCTTTTGACGGATACCTTTGT
>NZ_MOWQ01000108.1:0-943 GCF_002095565.1 Leuconostoc sp. BM2
AATCTGATGGTAGACGACAAGTATTTGTGCATGGTCGTTCGATTGAAACGAGACCTGAAAGTGTGAAAGCACGACAAACCTTTGGACATTTTGAAGTTGACACTATGCAATCGGGTAAAAGACGTGGTGATGTGCTGGTGACAATTACTGAAAGACTAAGCCGGCAACATATCGTGAGACAGGTCACTGGGCGCAATAGTCAGGCAGTGACACCAGTCTTAATTCATTTTTTTCAAGGGATCAAAAATGCCAAGTCCATCACTGTTGATCGTGGGCGAGAATTTGCAAAATATAACGAAATCGAGCAAAAACTAGGCATTCCAGTCTATTTTGCGCACCCATATTCACCAGAAGAACGTGGGAGTAATGAGATATTAAATCGATACGTCCGTCGTTTTATACCGAAAGAACGCAAAATTGAAACAGTTAGCGCCAAAGAATTAGATCAAATTAATCATTGGATCAATGCGAGACCAATGAAAACACTCAACTGGCAATCACCACGAAAGGTTTTTCAGCAGTTTGCAGTGTTCGGTTAATTCTTGCAATCTACCATATACTTGGACACATCTAAAATTAGATGTGCAATCGATGGAAACCGGAATTGATAAATCATTTCACGCTTTAATAGGGAGTGAAAACTTTCAATTTTGGCATTATCATATGGATGTCCTAGTTTTGAATACGAATGATCAATTTTATGTCGCTTTAACAAATTTTCAAAGCCAAAACTAGTGAACTGACTGCCCATATCAGTATGTAAATAATTTGGTTTTTTATCAGTTGACAGCGATCTTTGTAGTGTTGTAACTACCAATTTGGTATCCATCGTGGCACTGATTTGATGGGCTAATATCTTACGCGTTTGTAACTCTAAAACTGACGCTAAATAGACCCACTGACCATTACTCAACTTTAAATAAGTGATGTCCATGCTCCAAGC
>NZ_MOWQ01000109.1:0-916 GCF_002095565.1 Leuconostoc sp. BM2
AACCCTGGAATGCTTTGATAAATGCTGTATTCCGGTAAATCCTTAGCCTTATCTACCATAGCAGTCAGGATGTCACCCTTGGTACCATGCAACTCAATCCAACGCTTTGCATAGTATATAACTTGTGCAACATTATAAGAATTGGCAGCAACTGCAGGCGCTGATATCTGACCCATACTCATTAATTGATCGACTAATTTACTTAATCTCTCGTGACCGATATGCCAACTAATCCCAGCTTGAATCGTGTCCATGAGTGCTTGCCTCGAACGTCTTGTAATTATTGCATGTGGCACTATTGTTAGGAGCTCCCAATAATGTGGACTATCGGTGGCAGAAAAGAGTCCTTCGATTTTAGGAAAGGTCAGTTGTAAAATGCGATGTAACCTATCTTTTGTACTGACAATATCATGATTAATTTGTTGATAAAAGCGGCTCATATATTGTAACTCAATATAAATTGGATTTTGAACATAACTTTTAGCACGAGCTAAAATGAATTGGGTCTCAGCCAAGTTTTTAGCATCATTCAAATCATTTTTATTCGGGCGAAGCTGATCCAACTGTTTTTTTGCTGCTAAGGGATTGAGAAAAGTATAGGGATAATTATGCCAATCCAAAAATGATTTCAATCGTCGCGAATAAATACCGGTCGCCTCAAAAACAATATCAGGAAATTCATTAAATTGCATGATAATTGTATTGAGTTGATTGAATCCCAGGACATCATGGGTTATCTTTGCTCGTATACTGAAAATCCGGACCGCTTTATTTCTAGGGCATAATCCGAGATAATCAAGTATAGGAGTTTTTTTATATTATGAAAGCTAAGCGATACTCAACAGAATTTAAGTCATCAATTGTCACCTTGTATAACGAGGGACGTTCTGCTAATTCTCTAGCCAATGAATACCAT
>NZ_MOWQ01000110.1:0-893 GCF_002095565.1 Leuconostoc sp. BM2
CTGGTGTCACCTCATATCTCGAAGCATTTCACCGCTACACATGGAATTCCACTTTCCTCTTCTGCACTCAAGTCTCCCAGTTTCCAATGACCCTCCACGGTTGAGCCGTGGGCTTTCACATCAGACTTAAGAAACCACCTGCGCGCGCTTTACGCCCAATAATTCCGGATAACGCTTGCCACCTACGTATTACCGCGGCTGCTGGCACGTAGTTAGCCGTGGCTTTCTGGTTAGGTACCGTCAAGGTGCCAGCTTATTCAACTAGCACTTGTTCTTCCCTAACAACAGAGTTTTACGACCCGAAAGCCTTCATCACTCACGCGGCGTTGCTCCGTCAGACTTTCGTCCATTGCGGAAGATTCCCTACTGCTGCCTCCCGTAGGAGTCTGGGCCGTGTCTCAGTCCCAGTGTGGCCGATCACCCTCTCAGGTCGGCTACGCATCGTTGCCTTGGTGAGCCGTTACCTCACCAACTAGCTAATGCGACGCGGGTCCATCCATAAGTGACAGCCGAAGCCGCCTTTCAATTTCGAACCATGCAGTTCAAAATATTATCCGGTATTAGCCCCGGTTTCCCGGAGTTATCCCAGTCTTATGGGCAGGTTACCCACGTGTTACTCACCCGTCCGCCGCTAACTTCTTGAGAGCAAGCTCTCAATCCATTCGCTCGACTTGCATGTATTAGGCACGCCGCCAGCGTTCATCCTGAGCCAGGATCAAACTCTCCAATAAAGTTAGTTTGTCTAGCATCTAAAAATAAAAATTGACGTTTCACGTTGTTTGTTTCGTTCAGTTTTCAAAGAACTACTTGGTCGCTCATTTGCGACTTCCTTATGTTAACATCTTCGTTTTTCGATGTCAACTAAGTTTTTCAATTTCTTTTTTGTCATTTTC
>NZ_MOWQ01000111.1:0-891 GCF_002095565.1 Leuconostoc sp. BM2
ATTTTCATCAATTTCACCTTTTGACTGCTCTATTTCTGTTCTACGTTCCCTTTCTAATAAATTAAAATAAGGATATTGCTTCAAAACGGCTTCTACTTGTTTAGTTTTTGTGTGATTCATTTTAATTGGTTCAACTAGCATAAGCTCTCCTGCAACAATATTATTTATGTACACGAGTAACCGTGAAAAAACTCGTATATTTGCCTGCCCACATTTCTGCGCCTGTCTGGTTATTAGTTGGATAGAAACCACTCACGCCAACGCGTTACGCCCATAGCACCTACTTCGCAACGTTCCCCTTGTCATTCGGCGTGTGTATATTACCATACACTTTTAAATAAATCAAGTATATTTACACATATTTTTCAAGGCCATAGCCAATTAAACCCTCATTGACTATTTTTAACGCATCTTCTGGTGAACGAGCAATACCGTGGATAACATTATCCTTTTTTAATTTAATAGAAAACTTAATCTGATCATCTCTGATACGTCCAGTTTTTGTCTTCATATCAATAAAAAATATTTGTTTATCTTGCCTACGATACCCAACTAAATCAAAGAATCCTTTTGGTGTACCAGAGCTGAATGGTCTACCGTCTCTTGTAATAACAGTTCCTGTGTTAATTCTAAACTGCGTGTGACCATCTTTAGACAATGCAATTCTCGCTTCGTTTTGTATTTGTTGTTCTCTCATCAGTACCCCAAATCATCTAATTTAACACCGCGTGCTATTTCTTCCATTTTCAGAGATATGCCGTAATAGTAAACCTTACCGTGTGATCTTTTCTTCTCAAATTTAGTTCCCAATTCACGACCTAACTTTTTGTTAGTCATATCAACACCGTGTAACCTTTTCCACGTATCAAAGCGTGTTGCAATTTCTTTAAA
>NZ_MOWQ01000112.1:0-857 GCF_002095565.1 Leuconostoc sp. BM2
GCTGGTTCAAATCAATTGGTATCTGAATTCCCGACCACTTAAATGTCTTAACTGGCACACACCAATCGAGATCTTCTTGCTTAATCTACGTCACTAAATTCGTTCAAGTTATTTCTTGCAATCTGCCAAAAACAAAAAAAGACATGAATTGCTAATCATGCCCTTACAGAAATGTTCCCCCATGCGCTTCACTAATATCATACGCAATTGTGAACGCCTCGGGATCAACTTCGTGAATGCCTCGTAGAAAATGATTGTATTCTTGATTGTCCAAGACAACCATTAGCATTTCTCGACCATCACCCATGTAACCGCCTCTGACATCCATAATCGTAAAACCTTTATCACCGTCTAATAAATACTGTTTTAATTCGTCAATTCGCTCATTAGTCGTAATGTAAACCATTTTACGTCGGTCTAAACCTGTCTCAATATAATTCATCACAAACGCCGTGATTACCAAAGAAAACAATGCTAAAATAAGCGCTTCAAGCCCCTGTGTCACTAAATTGCCCAATGACACTACCGTGTCAATTGCTAGTAGAGATAAGGCTGGTTTAATACGAAAATATTTTTTTAGAATCATCGGCGGAACCGCTGTACCGCCACTCGAAGCATCAATACGATACAAAAGCGCGACACCAACAGCGAAAATACTGCCACCAACCAAAACAGCTAAGGTACGATCTGTTAAAATTTGAAAACTAGGTGTAATTTTCAGTAAAACAGGCAATAAAACTTACTAACATTAAAGGTGAAGATTAATCTCGGCGGAGATAGTCTTCACCTATTTTTGATTTATTCTAAAATAGGTTGTGAAGCATAGGTCGCGGAGTTTTTTGGCACTGGATGTCGTG
>NZ_MOWQ01000113.1:0-786 GCF_002095565.1 Leuconostoc sp. BM2
GAGCATTGGGCTATGCAGCTACTGGAACAATGGACGAAGAAGTGATGTTCATATTGCACGGTAATGGTAAAAACGGTAAATCTGTATTTATGAACACGATTGATTATGTGTTGGGAGATTATTCAATAAACGTTGATCCAGAAACTGTTTTTGCCAGTCGTTCACGTAATTCGGGTGGTCCAAGCGGTGATATTGCACGAATGAAAGGCGCACGCCTAATGGTTCTATCAGAGCCAGAAGAAGGTAAACCACTTGCAGAAGGTCTCGTTAAGAAAATTACCAGTAAAGATACTATCACGGCTCGTAAGTTGCACAGTAATGAAATTGAGTTCAGACCAACTGGAACAATCTTCATGATGACTAACCACAAACCAATTATCAATGGTACTGATGACGGTATTTGGAGACGTTTGATTTTTATTCCATTCAGAAATCAAGTGAAAGCTGAAAATATGGATAAAAAGCTGGAAGATAAGTTACGTACGGAAGCTGATGCAATCCTTGCATGGATTCAAGAAGGCACAATGAAATGGCAACGTGACGGACTTAATCCACCACCAGTTGTTTTGAATGAAACTAATGAATACCGTGATGAAATGGACGATGTGCAGGCATTTATTGAAGAATATTTTGATTATTCAAAAGATGACCGCACGGAATTTAAAGAAATTGCAACACGCTTTGATACGTGGAAAAGGTTACACGGTGTTGATATGACTAACAAAAAGTTAGGTCGTGAATTGGGAACTAAATTTGAGAAGAAAAGATCACACGGTAAGGTTTACT
>NZ_MOWQ01000114.1:0-712 GCF_002095565.1 Leuconostoc sp. BM2
AACAGATAACCTGCTAAACTCATAGCTTGATTATTTCGTTCGCCTGTCACAAAGCCATTAATTGTCATTTTCCACCTGTCTGCAAGGCTATATTTTGCCTTGTAAGTATGACTAGGTCTATCAGTACCTAAACCATTTGCTAAGTCATATACACACGTTGGTACGGGCTTAATTTTGTCAAAAGTAGTAATTTGTCGATATTGCCCGCCTGTCAATGCGGACGGTGCTGTCATCACTGCTGTATTGCTCAAAACGTCTACACCTTTAATCGCATTGATCACATGTTTTGGTTTATCTTGTCCGCTGGGGATGAGATAGAACGCATGTAGTCCGCCTGTTGGTGTTTGTTCTACATAGGTATCTTGCAATGTATCAGGGTTGACGTTATGACTTTTAAACCATGCCAAAATACTAGCCATACCATTCTGCTCATGCTTATCAATATCAACGACAACTAGATTACTCTTTGATAGGTCTATCCCAACGTTGCCATTTTGATACTCTGGATGTTGAGTTATCCACTGCCTTAACTCATCCCCGTCAGCAAAGCTATTATTAAACCCACCCTCAACCGCATTGTACTTTTGATTAGGTAACGCCATAAATACATAAGCGCCTGCTTGTTGATATTGTCTGATATAGTCCCACTTATCCACAGTTACACCCTGCCTTTGAGTGTCTGCAACCGTGTCTCAATCTCATCAAGGTTAGT
>NZ_MOWQ01000115.1:0-688 GCF_002095565.1 Leuconostoc sp. BM2
TGATTAGGTAACGCCATAAATACATAAGCGCCTGCTTGTTGATATTGTCTGATATAGTCCCACTTATCCACAGTTACACCCTGCCTTTGAGTGTCTGCAACCGTGTCTCAATCTCATCAAGGTTAGTGCCAACTCTTAATAACATGCTCATGAGTTTCTGTGGCTCTTTCTGGTATCTCGCTAGGTCTATAAGGCTCTTAGCACTCATCACACTTTCTAAAGCGTGATTAACCGCTACTCGTTGTGATTGCGTCATACCTCGTCCCACTCCTTGCCTGTTATTTCGTGATACTGGGCTTCAATATTAACAATTTGCATATCAACCATTGTCACTATTTTGGTGTTGCTGTCCATCTCCTCGTCTAATTCACAACGCAAACGTTTCAAAAAGATAAGTTGAGTTTTAAGATAGTCGGTAGCTGTATATTTTCTTGGCTTAGTTGCTGTGACTGCATTAGCATTAAACCCGTGAATACTTAATTCTGTCATGTTTATTCCCTCGTAAATCTTTCTTCATGGATCATCAAAGCGTCTAAGGTTGCTTGTTGGCTTTGAATGCTCTTCTTGATTGTGTTGACCGTTTCCCAAAACTCTTGCGCTGTGATGATGAAATACACCCCATTCGGTCTGCTCTTACTACTGCCAACTAAATAGCCTGCATTCCGCAACCTCGCCACGATTTCACTGA
>NZ_MOWQ01000116.1:0-668 GCF_002095565.1 Leuconostoc sp. BM2
GAAGTGCTAAACGATCATATTTCAGAAAAGAAAAACTTCTTTTCCACCTTAGTCACGTTTACGGTATCAGCGGAAGATATTGAAACCCTACATGATCGTGTTGCTAATTTAATAGAATCATTTAGGAGTATTGACGTGAATATTGTGAAGCCAATCGGTGAACAAAAACGTCTTTTCTATTATGATTTAATGGGTTCTGATGTGTCCCAAAACCGCTATTGGGTGCAATTATTGACCAGTGAGGGTATCGGTGAGTTGTTGTTTGCGGTCAATCAGCAAGTTGGTAGTAATATTGGCTTTTATATTGGACGTGGTGCGCCAAAAACAGTTGCCAATAGTACCCAGGACGCATTAGACAGTTCAAAGCGCTTGGTCTTTTTTAATCCGTTGATTACCAACGAAATTTTAGACGGATCCACCAGCACCACCAGCCCTAATATTATGATTACGGGTAAAACAGGTAGAGGAAAGTCTTACCTCACTAAAATTATTTTGAAAATTATTCAACTTTCAAATGCCAAAGCAATCTACTTTGATCCTAAGCAGGAAATGCGTAAATGGTATTCAGCGGTATTAAATGATCAGACCTTTAAAGAAGACTATCCAGATGAATATACATTATTGAATAATGTGCGTTTTGTGACACTTGATGTTTCTGATAAAACAAA
>NZ_MOWQ01000117.1:0-667 GCF_002095565.1 Leuconostoc sp. BM2
TCGCTATTTTGGAGGAAGAAAACGAAATTTTATCACGCATAGCCTGACAGGCATTGAGCGGCCATCTTACTAGCCAAAAAATAGTCCGTAATGTGGGATTGCCGCTAGTTAATCAATTTTTAGCACAAGGCTACGCGCTTGTGCGTATTTTAAGTGCACTTAAAATCAAATCTAGTACCTATTACAATTGGCGCCATTGGCAGCCCAGTCGACAAGAAAAGCGTAGAGAATCCCTAAAAGCTTATATTTTAGACGTTTGGAAAACCTTTAAATTTTATGGCTATCGTCGTATTGCTGCTTATAGTCAACTAAACAATGACTGTCCAAAAATATCTGAATATATGACACTCAAATTAATGCGTGAATTAGGGATTAGATCACGCATGCAAAAACGTTATCGCAAACCCAAAACTGTTGTGACGGTTGATCAAAAACCCAATCTGATTAGACATTTGCATGATTTAAGCGGTGTTTGGCAAACAGATATCACTTATATTCAGTTGACTAATCATAGATGGGTCTATTTAGCGACCGTTTTGGATCCTGAGAAGAGAAAAGTATTGGGCTATAAAATTGGCGATACAATGACAGCCGAGCTAGCCACAAGTGCCTTACAGATGGCGTTAGATAAGCATCGAAAGCCACTCATTATTCATTCAGATATGGG
>NZ_MOWQ01000118.1:0-655 GCF_002095565.1 Leuconostoc sp. BM2
TGATTAGGTAACGCCATAAATACATAAGCGCCTGCTTGTTGATATTGTCTGATATAGTCCCACTTATCCACAGTTACACCCTGCCTTTGAGTGTCTGCAACCGTGTCTCAATCTCATCAAGGTTAGTCACTCTAAGCAACATGCTAATGAGTTTCTGTGGCTCTTTTTGGTATCTCGCTAGGTCTACAAGGCTCTTTGCACTCATCACACTTTCCAAAGCATGATTAACCGCTACTCGCTGTGATTGTGTCATATACCTAACTCCTCGATTGCCATTTCAAGGTTAGGTATTTGCATGTCTACCATTGCGCCTGCTTTGGTTTCGCTATCCAACTCATTGCTTAACCGTTTCAAAAAGATGAGTTGGTTTTGTAGATAGTTTGTTGTTGTATATTGCCGTGGTTCGATTGCGTCCACAACATTGGTATAAAAGCCGTGAATATTGCTAGTTGTCATGTTTATTCCCTCGTAAATCTTTCTTCATGGTTCATCAATGCGTCTAATGTTGCTTGTTGGCTTTGAATGCTTTTCTTGATTGTGTTGACCGTTTCCCAAAACTCTTGCGCTGTGATGATGAAATACACCCCATTCGGTCTGCTCTTACTACTGCCAACTAAATAGCCTGCATTCCGCAACCTCGCCACGATTTCACTGA
>NZ_MOWQ01000119.1:0-654 GCF_002095565.1 Leuconostoc sp. BM2
AAAACAGTTGGATCAGCTTCGCCCGAATAAAAATGATTTGAATGATGCTAAAAACTTGGCTGAGACCCAATTCATTTTAGCTCGTGCTAAAAGTTATGTTCAAAATCCAATTTATATTGAGTTACAAGATATGAGCCGCTTTTATCAACAAATTAATCATGATATTGTCAGTACAAAAAATAGATTACATCGCACTTTACAACTGACCTTTCCTGAAATCGAAGGACTCTTTTCTGCCACCGATAGTCCACATTACTGGGAACTCTTAACAATAGTACCACATGCAATAATTACAAGACGTTCGAGGCAAGCACTCATGGACACGATTCAAGGTGGGATTAGTTGGCATATCGGTCACGAGAGATTACGTAAATTAGTCGACCAACTAATGAGTATGGGTCAGATATCGGCGCCTGCAGTTGCTGCTCTTATACTAAAAAAATGGACTATTTTTATTCAGTCCATAAAATGAAAGTATAGGAGTATTTTTATGTCAATTCGTTATTCACAAGATTTCAAAGATTCATTGGTTAAACTTCACCAAGAAGGCCGTTCACTCAAATCATTAGCAGAAGAATTTGGACCATCAAAAGATTCTATTGCTATTTGGGTTAAACAAGCTACCCCAATCATGATCAAGGGTCAGTCAAAGAC
>NZ_MOWQ01000120.1:0-616 GCF_002095565.1 Leuconostoc sp. BM2
CGTCGTTTAATGCGAGAAGCTGGCATATACTCTGTCATGACTCGTCGATTTAACAAACCAACGACAACTGTTGATTATCGTCAACGTCCCAACTTAATCAGGCATTTACCCGAAGCCAATGCTTGGAGCATGGACATCACTTATTTAAAGTTGAGTAATGGTCAGTGGGTCTATTTAGCGTCAGTTTTAGAGTTACAAACGCGTAAGATATTAGCCCATCAAATCAGTGCCACGATGGATACCAAATTGGTAGTTACAACACTACAAAGATCGCTGTCAACTGATAAAAAACCAAATTATTTACACACTGATATGGGCAGTCAGTTCACTAGTTTTGGCTTTGAAAATTTGTTAAAGCGACATAAAATTGATCATTCGTATTCAAAACTAGGACATCCATATGATAATGCCAAAATTGAAAGTTTTCACTCCCTATTAAAGCGTGAAATGATTTATCAATTCCGGTTTCCATCGATTGCACATCTAATTTTAGATGTGTCCAAGTATATTCATTGGTTCAACAACGAAAGAATCAGTCTTGCCAATCAAAAAATAAAAGTTGCCTAATCAGTTCAGCCCTAGATAAAAAACATTCCGAATTATTGACTTATGAGCA
>NZ_MOWQ01000121.1:0-579 GCF_002095565.1 Leuconostoc sp. BM2
GTCGCAAGACTTAAAGAAGAAAACGAAATTTTAAAAATTGCGGCCGTTTTGCTGGGCGAACATCGCAAGTAACACGTAAGACCCATTTTCCTATTGTCCAATCATTGCTAAAACAGCATTTTAAACTCATGATGGTGCTTCGCCTACTCAAAATACCCAAAAGCACCTACTTTGATTGGGTTCACTATACTGAGAGCCAACGACAACGAGAAGACACGATTTTAAAAGCTTTGTTGCGTGAAATTTGGCAAAATAACTATAAAGCTTATGGCGCGCCACGTCTGCGATTGGCATTAGCTGATCTGAATTTGCATCATGGAACCAACCGAGTTCGTCGTTTAATGCGAGAAGCTGGCATATACTCTGTCATGACTCGTCGATTTAACAAACCAACGACAACTGTTGATTATCGTCAACGTCCCAACTTAATCAGGCATTTACCCGAAGCCAATGCTTGGAGCATGGACATCACTTATTTAAAGTTGAGTAATGGTCAGTGGGTCTATTTAGCGTCAGTTTTAGAGTTACAAACGCGTAAGATATTAGCCCATCAAATCAGTGCCACGATGGATACCAAAT
>NZ_MOWQ01000122.1:0-570 GCF_002095565.1 Leuconostoc sp. BM2
AAAACAGTTGGTTCAGCTTCGCCCGAATAAAAATGATTTGAATGATGCTAAAAACTTGGCTGAGACCCAATTCATTTTAGCTCGTGCTAAAAGTTATGTTCAAAATCCAATTTATATTGAGTTACAAGATATGAGCCGCTTTTATCAACAAATTAATCATGATATTGTCAGTACAAAAAATAGATTACATCGCACTTTACAACTGACCTTTCCTGAAATCGAAGGACTCTTTTCTGCCACCGATAGTCCACATTACTGGGAACTCTTAACAATAGTACCACATGCAATAATTACAAGACGTTCGAGGCAAGCACTCATGGACACGATTCAAGGTGGGGTTAGTTGGCATATCGGTCACGAGAGATTACGTAAATTAGTCGACCAACTAATGAGTATGGGTCAGATATCAGCGCCTGCAGTTGCTGCCAATTCTTATAATGTTACACAAGTTATATACTATGCAAAGCGTTTGATTGAGTTGCATGGTACCAAGGGTGACATCCTGACTGCTATGGTAGATAAGGCTAAGGATTTACCGGAATACAGCATTTATCAAAGCATTCCAGGGTT
>NZ_MOWQ01000123.1:0-554 GCF_002095565.1 Leuconostoc sp. BM2
GGTAGATTGCAAGAATTAACCGAACACTGCAAACTGCTGAAAAACCTTTCGTGGTGATTGCCAGTTGAGTGTTTTCATTGGTCTCGCATTGATCCAATGATTAATTTGATCTAATTCTTTGGCGCTAACTGTTTCAATTTTGCGTTCTTTCGGTATAAAACGACGGACGTATCGATTTAATATCTCATTACTCCCACGTTCTTCTGGTGAATATGGGTGCGCAAAATAGACTGGAATGCCTAGTTTTTGCTCGATTTCGTTATATTTTGCAAATTCTCGCCCACGATCAACAGTGATTGACTTGGCATTTTTGATCCCTTGAAAAAAATGAATTAAGACTGGTGTCACTGCCTGACTATTGCGCCCAGTGACCTGTCTCACGATATGTTGCCGGCTTAGTCTTTCAGTAATTGTCACCAGCACATCACCACGTCTTTTACCCGATTGCATAGTGTCAACTTCAAAATGTCCAAAGGTTTGTCGTGCTTTCACACTTTCAGGTCTCGTTTCAATCGAACGACCATGCACAAATACTTGTCGTCTACCATCAGATT
>NZ_MOWQ01000124.1:0-552 GCF_002095565.1 Leuconostoc sp. BM2
TTCACATCGATTTTAAAAAATGTTAGGCTTATAAATGTAGAATACTAGTGCTTTGATACAGCTTTGTAATCATACAGTTGATGATTAATGACTAGATAATGCATGGTTCTCAGTAATCGCGACATGGCACCAATGGCAATTTTCTTTGTTCCCTTAGACAATGAAGATTGCTTTTTCTTCTGATACCAATCACTAATATGACTGGGATGCCCATAAGATGCGGTACTCGCTATATTTGATATTGCTCTAAATAGAACTTTGCGTGCGGTGCTATTTCCCCTTTTGGTGATAGAACCTGTGCTTTTGTAATCACCTGAGTCATTGAACCTTAAATCAATCCCAACAAAAGCGTTTAGCTTATTGGCAGTACGAAAACGATGTAAACGCCCAATTCAGCTATCAGCGACACAACTGTTTTATCCGAAAACCCTGGAATGCTTTGATAAATGCTGTATTCCGGTAAATCCTTAGCCTTATCTACCATAGCAGTCAGGATGTCACCCTTGGTACCATGCAACTCAATCCAACGCTTTGCATAGTATATAACTTGTG
>NZ_MOWQ01000125.1:0-542 GCF_002095565.1 Leuconostoc sp. BM2
TGACAAGTGAACAAAAAGATTTATTTCTATTTTACAAACACTGTACTTGGTTCAGTGTATTCATAGCTAAGTTAAATGATCCTGAAAATGATCATTATAAATCTCTTCCTAGTTTACAAATATTTAACGATTGGGGATGGCGAAGAGAACGCGAAAATGAATTGATGCATGCTTGGCTGTACCCAGAAACAATTAAGGTGGTTAACTAATGAATAGCAAAGCATTATTCAGCTCAAAAAGCATGGTTTGGGAAACTCCTAAAGATTACTTTGATAAGTTGAATAAAAAATTCAAGTTTGATTTAGATGCCTGTGCGAGCGATACAAATCATAAAGTTGATACTTACTTTACAGAAGATGATGACGCGCTAAAACAAAAATGGGGGGGCAATGTGTTTATGAATCCACCCTATGGGCGACATATCGGCGAGTTTATCAAAAAAGCGTATGAAGAACATTTGCGTGATCCAAATAGATTTATCGTGATGTTGATACCATCGAGAACTGATACAAAGTATTGGCATGAGTACATTCAGGATAAGG
>NZ_MOWQ01000126.1:0-518 GCF_002095565.1 Leuconostoc sp. BM2
CATTTACCTTTATGACAATTTTTTGATTCTTGTTATTCTGTGCGTGTGTTGATAACACAACAAAGAAAAAGGAGGACTTTTTGAATGAAAAAGTCAAATGCACATAACAAGTTTCTATGGGAGCGTCGTCCGGTTTTACGCTTACAACAAACATTCGTGGGATTGGTTGCTTCATTACCAATGTGGCTACCGACTGTTGCCTCAGCGGACATTGGTGATGCTGCCAAAACAAGTGGTTCAAAGGTCATCACAATTCTTTATATTGTGTTGATCGTTGTGGGCGCTATTTGCTTATTGATTGGTTTCATCATGCGTGCTACTGGTAATGAACAGATGGCGCAAAAGAGTAACAGCAAGCTAATGCACGCCATGTTCGGTATTGGTGGTGGCGCCTTAACTGGACTATTGCTGACATGGATTTGGCAAACAGCTACAACCGCTGGTGGCGGAAACGTCATCAACTGGCCATTCTGAACGGGGGAATAAGATATGTTTGGGAAGAAAAAACAAACTAGTAT
>NZ_MOWQ01000127.1:0-496 GCF_002095565.1 Leuconostoc sp. BM2
TGCTCATAAGTCAATAATTCGGACTATTTTTTATCTAGGGCTGAACTGATTAGGCAACTTTTATTTTTTGATTGGCAAGACTGATTCTTTCGTTGTTGAACCAATGAATATACTTGGACACATCTAAAATTAGATGTGCAATCGATGGAAACCGGAATTGATAAATCATTTCACGCTTTAATAGGGAGTGAAAACTTTCAATTTTGGCATTATCATATGGATGTCCTAGTTTTGAATACGAATGATCAATTTTATGTCGCTTTAACAAATTTTCAAAGCCAAAACTAGTGAACTGACTGCCCATATCAGTGTGTAAATAATTTGGTTTTTTATCAGTTGACAGCGATCTTTGTAGTGTTGTAACTACCAATTTGGTATCCATCGTGGCACTGATTTGATGGGCTAATATCTTACGCGTTTGTAACTCTAAAACTGACGCTAAATAGACCCACTGACCATTACTCAACTTTAAATAAGTGATGTCCATGCTCCAAGC
>NZ_MOWQ01000128.1:0-494 GCF_002095565.1 Leuconostoc sp. BM2
ATTAAGGAAGAACCAGAATTTACGATTGCCCCAGAAAACATGGGTGATAGCAATAAAACACCTGATGAATTGAAAGCTGCATTCAAAAAGAAGTCACGGTCACACAGTGCTAAAGAAAATGCAATCAAAGAGCTTCGCAATTTAATCACGATAACAACAGATGATTTTGATAAAGAATTGAGCATTCTTAACACGCCAAGTGGTGTACTTGAATTGACTAGTGGAGCGGTTAAAGAATCTACCCACGAAGATAGATTTACTAAAATAACCAACGCTGAATATAATGATAAAAAAGCACCAGAACGTTGGTTAGCTTTCTTAGAGCAAACTTTTAAAGGTAATGAAGAGTTAATTGAATTTACACAACGAGCATTGGGTTATGCAGCTACTGGAACAATGGACGAAGAAGTGATGTTCATATTGCACGGTAATGGTAAAAACGGTAAATCTGTATTTATGAACACGATTGATTATGTGTTGGGAGATTATTCAAT
>NZ_MOWQ01000129.1:0-457 GCF_002095565.1 Leuconostoc sp. BM2
TACTGCTATCATCTGCGGACACTTGCGTTTGTGCAAAGCCTAAAACAAACAAAAAAGAAGCCAAAATAATCAGCTTCCGACAAAATTTGATTTGCATGTGTTTTCCTTTCATCATTTCAATCATCATGTTATAATTGGATATAGAAAAAGGAAGTAGCTCGAACTACTCCCTTTAACATCAATAGCCTGCTAAGCAGTGACTATTCCGATTATTTATTTTTTAAGTAACCGCAACTCGGTCAAAAGTTGAAGTGGTTACTTTTTTTGTTGACTTTTAATCAACTCAACAACCAATGCTAGTAAGGCAACTATAAAAGTGCCAAACATAAACATGAGCTGTAAAGCGTCTGAAACAGACACCAGGCTTTTCCTTTCCTAGAGTTCGTGTTTATAGGTTTTACACCATAAGCACCACCTCTTTTCTGTTGAAAGAATAGCCACCACTTAACTTAACTAT
>NZ_MOWQ01000130.1:0-452 GCF_002095565.1 Leuconostoc sp. BM2
TCGAGTATAGAAAATTAAATGGTCGTGAGGTTTCAGTGATTGTTTCAAATATTTTTTAAGGAGGTGCTATTATGCACTATGTTATTGGTATTGATGTCTCTAAAGCTACTAGTCAAGTTGCGGTGGCGGTTGATGGTAAGGTAACTCAACATTTCAAGATAACCCATGATGTCCTGGGATTCAATCAACTCAATACAATTATCATGCAATTTAATGAATTTCCTGATATTGTTTTTGAGGCGACCGGTATTTATTCGCGACGATTGAAATCATTTTTGGATTGGCATAATTATCCCTATACTTTTCTCAATCCCTTAGCAGCAAAAAAACAGTTGGATCAGCTTCGCCCGAATAAAAATGATTTGAATGATGCTAAAAACTTGGCTGAGACCCAATTCATTTTAGCTCGTGCTAAAAGTTATGTTCAAAATCCAATTTATATTGAGTTACAA
>NZ_MOWQ01000131.1:0-432 GCF_002095565.1 Leuconostoc sp. BM2
CCATGTCGCGATTACTGAGAACCATGCATTATCTAGTCATTAATCATCAACTGTATGATTACAAAGCTGTATCAAAGCACTAGTATTCTACATTTATAAGCCTAACATTTTTTAAAATCGATGTGAACACAGCGGTTTATTTAAGTAGTGCTAATTGTTAACAAAATTTCAAAATAAAAGAAGTCAAAAACCTTGAAACACTTGACTTCTGGTAGAAAAATGGACTATTTTTATTCAGTCCGTAAAATGAAAGTATAGGAGTATTTTTATGTCAATTCGTTATTCACAAGATTTCAAAGATTCAGTGGTTAAACTTCACCAAGAAGGCCGTTCACTCAAATCATTAGCAGAAGAATTTGGACCATCAAAAGATTCTATTGCTATTTGGGTTAAACAAGCTACCCCAATCATGATCAAGGGTCAGTCAAAGAC
>NZ_MOWQ01000132.1:0-418 GCF_002095565.1 Leuconostoc sp. BM2
TTCGTGCCATTGCGCGCTTTATTAAACGCTCTCCTTCAACCGTTTCGATTGAAATTCATCAAGTTACACCCTATAAAGCTGAGATTGCTCATGCGTTGGCATTGAAAAAACGTCATCTACGTGGTCGTCATGACACGCTAACACCAGCTATCGCTGTCTTTTTGAATCACCACATTGGTATATTGAAGTGGTCACCAGAAACCGCTGCGCATGTTTTAGGGTTACCTTTCAAAACGATTTATAATTGGCTCAATGCTGGTCGACTCAAACTATCATTGGCTGATTTGCCTGACAAAGGTATCCGTCAAAAGCGTCAATCTGATGGTAGACGACAAGTATTTGTGCATGGTCGTTCGATTGAAACGAGACCTGAAAGTGTGAAAGCACGACAAACCTTTGGACATTTTGAAGTTGACAC
>NZ_MOWQ01000133.1:0-369 GCF_002095565.1 Leuconostoc sp. BM2
CGCGCAATGGCACGAACAGAATAATTCAATTCGAGTAAAGTTTGAATGACAGTGCGTTCTTGAGATGATAAACTAGTCATGAGTCGCAGTTCCTTTATGGTTGTTTTAGACAATTACCATTAAAGGCGCTGCGGCTTTTTTATTCAAGTGTTCGGTTTAATTTTACAATCTACCGTGAATAAGAATGTTTCAAGCCATAATTTTGGCATTTAATATTAAACTCAGCACTCGTGTATTGTGATCCCATATCTGAATGAATAATGAGTGGCTTTCGATGCTTATCTAACGCCATCTGTAAGGCACTTGTGGCTAGCTCGGCTGTCATTGTATCGCCAATTTTATAGCCCAATACTTTTCTCTTCTCAGGAT
>NZ_MOWQ01000134.1:0-362 GCF_002095565.1 Leuconostoc sp. BM2
AGATAATCAAGTATAGGAGTTTTTTTATATTATGAAAGCTAAGCGATACTCAACAGAATTTAAGTCATCAATTGTCACCTTGTATAACGAGGGACGTTCTGCTAATTCTCTAGCCAATGAATACCATTTGGCTGTACAAACCGTCACGGGTTGGGTGAAGAAAGCCCAAATCATTGGGACGGACGTTACCGGTAAGCCAGTGACTCGCGCCCAATTTAATGCAATGCAGAAAGAAGTCGCAAGACTCAAAGAAGAAAACGAAATTTTAAAAATTGCGGCCGTTTTGCTGGGCGAACATCGCAAGTAACACGTAAGACCCATTTTCCTATTGTCCAATCATTGCTAAAACAGCATTTTAAACT
>NZ_MOWQ01000135.1:0-340 GCF_002095565.1 Leuconostoc sp. BM2
GCACGAAACCCATGGCAAAAAGGAGCCAAAGTCGCGTTCTCCCCGCGACTCTAAATAATTCATATTCTCTCCCGAATATATTCTCTTCTCTCTCAAATATTCTCTCAAAAATATTTCCCGATGAACGCGTTAGTTCATCGGGTTTCGTGTTTTTATGATTATTTATGTCATCAAAAAAAACGATTTCTGATTTAGAAATCGTTTTTTTAGTCTTGACGATCATCATAACCCTTAGGATGACTCTGATGCCACTGCCAAGCTGTCTTGATGATGTCTTGCACATTATCATACTTTGGTGCCCAGCCAAGTACCTCTCGTGCCTTATCTGAATTGGCAATCA
>NZ_MOWQ01000136.1:0-333 GCF_002095565.1 Leuconostoc sp. BM2
TCATGATGGTGCTTCGCCTACTCAAAATACCCAAAAGCACCTACTTTGATTGGGTTCACTATACTGAGAGCCAACGACAACGAGAAGACACGATTTTAAAAGCTTTGTTGCGTGAAATTTGGCAAAACAACTATAAAGCTTATGGCGCGCCACGTCTGCGATTAGCATTAGCTGATCTGAATTTGCATCATGGAACCAACCGAGTTCGTCGTTTAATGCGAGAAGCTGGCATATACTCTGTCATGACTCGTCGATTTAACAAACCAACGACAACTGTTGATTATCGTCAACGTCCCAACTTAATCAGGCATTTACCCGAAGCCAACGCTTGGA
>NZ_MOWQ01000137.1:0-328 GCF_002095565.1 Leuconostoc sp. BM2
TCAAACCAATACCAGTTGACCAAAGCCAATGACAATTAGAGACTATCATACGGTGTTCAATTAGTGAAGAGAAAACAGTCATAAAAATAAAAAATAATGTAAGTCTTTAAACTTACTATACGAGGGGGATCAATAATGACACGTAAAACAGAAATTGGTTATTATGCCCTGCTAGTGGTTTTGGTTCTTGGTAGTTTGCGCTTTGGTCAATTGATGTGGCAACAACAACAAACCTTATCACATTTGCAAAAACAAGCTAAGCAGTTAAAACATAAACAAGCCATTGCTAAAACTAGTCAGCAAAAAGTGAAGCAGGTGGTTGCTAAAA
>NZ_MOWQ01000138.1:0-286 GCF_002095565.1 Leuconostoc sp. BM2
TGTGCTAAAAATTGATTAACTAGCGGCAATCCCACATTACGGACTATTTTTTGGCTAGTAAGATGGCCGCTCAATGCCTGTCAGGCTATGCGTGATAAAATTTCGTTTTCTTCCTCCAAAATAGCGAGGCGCTTCTCTAGTTGCTTGACGTCTTTTAAAGTCTTTGACTGACCCTTGATCATGATTGGGGTAGCTTGTTTAACCCAAATAGCAATAGAATCTTTTGATGGTCCAAATTCTTCTGCTAATGATTTGAGTGAACGGCCTTCTTGGTGAAGTTTAACCA
>NZ_MOWQ01000139.1:0-282 GCF_002095565.1 Leuconostoc sp. BM2
TGTATAACGAGGGACGTTCTGCTAATTCTCTAGCCAATGAATACCATTTGGCTGTACAAACCGTCACGGGTTGGGTGAAGAAAGCCCAAATCATTGGGACGGACGTTACTGGTAAGCCAGTGACTCGCGCCCAATTTAATGCAATGCAGAAAGAAGTCGCAAGACTCAAAGAAGAAAACGAAATTTTAAAAATTGCGGCCGTTTTGCTGGGCGAACATCGCAAGTAACACGTAAGACCCATTTTCCTATTGTCCAATCATTGCTAAAACAGCATTTTAAACT
>NZ_MOWQ01000140.1:0-266 GCF_002095565.1 Leuconostoc sp. BM2
ATAAGCCTAACATTTTGCAAAACCAATGTGAAGACATCGGTTTATTTTAGTAGTGCTTGATGACCAATTGCAGCATCATAAAAAGAAGCTAAATGCATTGAAACACTTGACTTCTGGTAGAAAAATAGTCCAATTATTCTGCTCATAAGTCAATAATTCGGACTATTTTTTATCTAGGGCTGAACTGATTAGGCAACTTTTATTTTTTGATTGGCAAGACTGATTCTTTCGTTGTTGAACCAATGAATATACTTGGACACATCTAA
>NZ_MOWQ01000141.1:0-264 GCF_002095565.1 Leuconostoc sp. BM2
TTGTTCAAAGTTTTGTTCAGTTTTCAATGTGCTACTTATTGCCCCTTGAGACAACTATATTATCTTATCACCTTGTTCTTGCCTTGTCAACTACTTTCTTCGTTGACTCGCTCAAGCTTCCGGCTCGTTGCCTCTTGGACAACTATATTATCTTATCACCTTGTTCTTGCCTTGTCAACTACTTTCTTCGTTGACTCGCTCAAACTCTCGGCTCGTTGCCTCTTGGACAACTATTAAAACTATACGCTCTTTTTTCCCTTTGTC
>NZ_MOWQ01000142.1:0-239 GCF_002095565.1 Leuconostoc sp. BM2
CTGTAAAAACATGTTGACGAGAGGCATTTTTTTCGGTATACTTAATATTTGTTATGGCGCTATGGTCAAGTGGTTAAGACGTCGGCTTCTCAGGCCGAAATCGAGGGTTCGACTCCCTCTAGCGCTACTAGGTATTTCATGGCGTTGCATAAGGTTTCAAAAACCTTGATGTAGCGCCTTTTCTTATGAAAAACGTTGCACTGTATTTCATAGCATTTCACACAAAATGGGAAACTTTT
>NZ_MOWQ01000143.1:0-238 GCF_002095565.1 Leuconostoc sp. BM2
GCCTTTAATGGTAATTGTCTAAAACAACCATAAAGGAACTGCGACTCATGACTAGTTTATCATCTCAAGAACGCACTGTCATTCAAACTTTACTCGAATTGAATTATTCTGTTCGTGCCATTGCGCGCTTTATTAAACGCTCTCCTTCAACCGTTTCGATTGAAATTCATCAAGTTACACCCTATAAAGCTGAGATTGCTCATGCGTTGGCATTGAAAAAACGTCATCTACGTGGTCG
>NZ_MOWQ01000144.1:0-238 GCF_002095565.1 Leuconostoc sp. BM2
CAACATGTTCCGGTATGTCCACGGCTACCTTTTCATAGACTGCAACTCCTGGTTCGTTTTCTGCTGGCAATTCAATGTGTTCTGGGACGTCCACGGCTATCTTTTCATAGACTGCAATTCCTGGTTCGTTTTCTGCTGGCAATTCCACATGTTCTGGGACATCGACGGCTGTCTTGATTGTTATTACAACATCACCACCTGTCTCCGGGACAACCACTGGACCATACGGTGTGTCAAT
>NZ_MOWQ01000145.1:0-231 GCF_002095565.1 Leuconostoc sp. BM2
GTCTTTGACTGACCCTTGATCATGATTGGGGTAGCTTGTTTAACCCAAATAGCAATAGAATCTTTTGATGGTCCAAATTCTTCTGCTAATGATTTGAGTGAACGGCCTTCTTGGTGAAGTTTAACCAATGAATCTTTGAAATCTTGTGAATAACGAATTGACATAAAAATACTCCTATACTTTCATTTTACGGACTGAATAAAAATAGTCCATTTTTTTAGTATAAGAGCA
>NZ_MOWQ01000146.1:0-220 GCF_002095565.1 Leuconostoc sp. BM2
ATCGTGTCTTCTCGTTGTCGTTGGCTCTCAGTATAGTGAACCCAATCAAAGTAGGTGCTTTTGGGTATTTTGAGTAGGCGAAGCACCATCATCAGTTTAAAATGCTGTTTTAGCAATGATTGGACAATAGGAAAATGGGTCTTACGTGTTACTTGCGATGTTCGCCCAGCAAAACGGCCGCAATTTTTAAAATTTCGTTTTCTTCTTTGAGTCTTGCGAC
>NZ_MOWQ01000147.1:0-210 GCF_002095565.1 Leuconostoc sp. BM2
GCACCTACTTTGATTGGGTTCACTATACTGAGAGCCAACGACAACGAGAAGACACGATTTTAAAAGCTTTGTTGCGTGAAATTTGGCAAAATAACTATAAAGCTTATGGCGCGCCACGTCTGCGATTAGCATTAGCTGATCTGAATTTGCATCATGGAACCAACCGAGTTCGTCGTTTAATGCGAGAAGCTGGCATATACTCTGTCATGA